>CALKWG010000277.1 GCA_938004315.1 uncultured Spirochaetaceae bacterium | reverse complement strand
AGGTTACTCTCGGTCCCAAGGGGCGGAACGTGCTCCTTGACAAGAAGTTCGGCGCGCCGACCGTCACCAAGGACGGCGTCTCCGTCGCCAAGGAAGTCGAGCTCGAGGACGCCTACGAGAACATGGGCGCCCAGCTCCTCAAGGAAGTCGCGACCAAGACCAACGACATCGCCGGCGACGGCACCACCACCGCCACCGTCCTGGCCTACTCCATGGTCAAGGAAGGCCTCAAGGCCGTGGCCGCGGGCATCGACCCCATGGCCATCAAGCGCGGCATGGACAAGGCCGTGGCCCTGGCTATCGACGAGATCAAGAAGAACTCCAAGGACATCAAGGAGAAGGACGAGATCGCCCACGTGGCCGCCGTGTCCGCCAACAACGACATGGAGATCGGCGAGCAGATCGCCGACGCCATGGAGAAGGTCGGCAAGGACGGCGTCATCACCGTGGAGGAGTCCAAGACCATGGACACCACCATCGACTTCGTCGAGGGCATGCAGTTCGACCGCGGCTACCTGTCCCCCTACTTCGTGACCAACCGCGACACCATGACCAGCGTGTTCGAGAACCCCTACATCCTGATCCACGACAAGAAGATCTCCACGATGAAGGACCTCCTGCCCATCCTGGAGAAGATCGCCCAGACCGGCAAGCCGCTCGTCATCATCGCCGAGGACGTGGACGGCGAGGCCCTGGCCACCCTGGTCGTGAACCACCTGCGCGGCACCATTAACGTCTGCGCCGTGAAGGCCCCCGGCTTCGGCGACCGCCGCAAGGCCATGCTCGAGGACATCGCCATCCTGACAGGCGGCGAGGTCGTGTCCGAGGAGCTGGGCATGAAGCTCGAGAACACCGAGATGAGCCAGCTCGGCCAGGCCAAGACCGTCAAGATCGACAAGGATAACACCACGATCATCAACGGCGCCGGCAAGCAAAAGGCCATCGACGAGCGCAAGGCCCAGATCAAGGCCCAGATCGAGGAGACCACCAGCGACTACGACCGCGAGAAGCTCCAGGAGCGCCTCGCCAAGCTCGCGGGCGGCGTGGCCGTCATCAACGTGGGCGCCGCCACCGAGGTCGAGATGAAGGAGAAGAAGCACCGCGTCGAGGACGCCCTCTCCGCCACCCGCGCCGCTATCGAGGAAGGCATCGTCCCCGGCGGCGGACTGGCCCTCATCCAGGCCTCCAACGCCCTGGACAAGGCCGACATGGCTAAGTTCAGCGACGACGAGAAGGTGGGCTTCAGGACCGTCCGGCGCGCGCTCGAGGAGCCGATCCGCCAGATCGCCGAGAACGCCGGCGTCGACGGCGCCGTGGTGGCCGACCGCGCCAAGGGCGAGAAGAAGGGCATCGGCTTCGACGCCGCCAAGATGGAGTGGGTCGACATGGTCAAGTCCGGCATCATCGACCCGGCCAAGGTCACCCGCTCGGCCCTGCAGAACGCCGCCAGCGTGGCGTCCCTGCTGTTAACCACCGAGTGCGCCATCACCGACATCCCCGAGCCCAAGTCCGCTGCCCCCGCCGGCGGCGGCATGGGCGGCGGCATGGGCGGTATGGGGATGGATTACTAATCCAGCCAGCCGTTTAGGTCTAATCCGGAGCGCCCCTCTAGGGGCGCTCCTTTTCTTTTAGCTACCCCCATACCGCCCATGCCAGATAGACGCGGCGCCCTAGCGCCGGCGCGCGAGCGCTTACCCAGGGCGCGACTTCATGCCTAGTGGGGAAGGGCGGGATCGCCCGGACCGCCTCCCGACAGGCGCGGGCGCGGGCTCGGGACGAGACCGCGCCGCCTGACGCGGCCGTTAGGGCGGGACGGGAAGCCCGCCCGGGGGGAGCTGCGAGCCCTCGCGGCCCGGACGGCGCACCGCTCCGCGGCTCCCCCGGCTCTTAAGGCGGCCTAGACGCGCGCGACGGCCCGAGCCGGCGCCTTTACCCCCGCGTACAGCGCCGCCGACGCGCCCAAGCCCCCCGCTGCGACCAGCCAGAGCGCGCCCACGGGGACGTAGGCGGCGGCCGCGCCGAAGGCCAGTGACGAGGCGACGCCGCCGAGCTGCAGGACGAGGGACGACAGGGACATGAATGAGGCGCGGCGTTCGCCGGGGATGCGCTCGTTGAAGGCGGTGGCCTCGGCGACGCCGCCCATGCCGTTCGCCAGCATGAGGCAGGTGAACGCGGCGGCGAAGCCCCAGGCTCCGGATTGGGGGGCCAAGGCGATAAGTACGCCGGCGGTCAAGGCGCGGCCGGCCGCCGCCGCGGCCAGGGGCTTCGATCGGGGGAGGACGCGCGCGAGGGGGCCGGCTAAGAGCCTGCCCATAAGGACGCTGCCGGCGATGGCGGCGCCGAAGTAGGCGGCGTTCAAGGCGCCGAGCGCGGCTTCGAGATCGGAAGAGCGTCGTGTAGGGAAAGAGTGTAGATCTCGGTGG
>CALKWG010000276.1 GCA_938004315.1 uncultured Spirochaetaceae bacterium | reverse complement strand
CCGGCCGTCTTCCGCGTCGTCTTGGTGCCGCGCCTGGACGAGCGCGGCGAGGTCTATCAGATATTAGGCACCGCGACCGAGCTCACCGAGAGCGAGGCGGCCAAGCTGAAGGCCCAGCGCATCGCCCATGAGCTCGAGGCCCTGGTGGCCGAGCGCACCCGCGCCTTGGAGCAGGCCAACGCCGAGCTCTATAGGGCCAACAAGGAGCTGGAGGTAGCCAACGCACGCTACCAGGAGCTGGCCCTGCGCGACCCCCTGACCGCCTTGGCCAACCGCCGCGCCTTCTCGGAGGCCGGCCGCCGGGAGTTCCAGAGGGCGCGCCGCTACGGCCGCGCCCTGGCCCTCGTAGCCTTCGACATGGACGACCTTAAGCGCCTGAACGACGAGTTCGGCCACCCCGTAGGCGACGAGGCCATACGCTCCGTCGGCGCGGCCCTCTCCCAAGCCTGCCGCAGCGCCGACCTGGCGGCGCGCCTAGGCGGCGACGAGTTCGCCCTGATCCTGCCGGAGACCGAGCTCACGGAGGCCATCGCCATCGCGGAGCGCTGCATCCACGCCCTGGCGCGCGAAGCCGTCGGCGCCCATGAGCGCCTGGCCGTCGGCATAGGCCTCTCGGGCGGCGTCGCGCGCCTGTCCGAGGCGGACGCCTCCTTCGAGAGCCTCTACGCCCGCGCCGACAGCGCGCTCTACCGCGCCAAGAACAGCCGCAAGGGCAGCGTCGTCGCCGACGCGAGCTAGCTCGCATTCGGCGCGCCTCTAGCCGCCGGGCGCGGCGACTTGAAGCGCCGGCGCCGTATCGATACCTTGTATAAGACAAATCGCATACGGGAGGATCGTCCATGGAATATAGAAGGCTCGGCTCGGCCGGGCTCAAGCTCTCCGCCCTGTCCCTGGGCTCCTGGGTCACCTACGGCGGCCAGGTAGACCTGGACGCGGCCGTAGAGAGCATGCGCGCCGCCTATGACGCGGGCGTCAACTTCTTCGACAACGCCGAGTCGTACGCCGGCGGCAAAGCCGAGGAGCTCATGGGAGCCGCCCTCAAGAAGCTGGGTTGGCGCCGCGGCTCCTACGTCGTCTCAACCAAATTCTATTGGGGCCTGGCGGAGGGCCCGAACGAGAAGAACACCCTGAACCGCAAGCGCCTCATGGAGGCCATAGACGGTTCCATCAGGCGCTTCGGCCTGGATTATATCGACCTGATCTATTGCCACCGCCCCGACCCCGAGACCCCCATGGAGGAGGTCGTGCGCGCCATGAGCGACATCGTCTCCTCCGGCCGCGCCGTCTACTGGGGCACGAGCGAATGGTCGGCCGACCAGATAGCCGACGCCTGGCGCATCGCCGATAAGCGCAACCTGCACCTGCCGCAGATGGAGCAGCCGCAGTACAACCTCTTCGTGCGCGACAAGGTCGAGCGCGAGTTCGCCCGGCTGTACGACGGCTTCGGCCTGGGCCTCACCACCTTCAGCCCCCTGGCCAGCGGCGTGCTCACCGGCAAATACGCCGCCGGCGTGCCGGAGGGCTCGCGCCTGTCCCTGCCCGGCTACGCGTGGCTCAAGGAGAGCGCCGCCGCGCCCGAGCGCATCGCCGCCGTCGAGCGCCTAAAGCCTATCGCAGCCGGCCTCGGCGCCAGCGTCGCCCAGCTGGCCCTGGCCTGGTGCGTCAAGAACCCGCGCGTGAGCTCGGTCATCACCGGCGCCTCGCGCCCGGCCCAAGTCGCCGAGAACATGCAGGCCCTGGAGCTCGTGCCTAAGCTGGACGCGGGCGTCGTCGCGGCCATCGAGGAGGCTATCGGTGGCGTCCGATAAGGCCGAGCCGGCGCCGGCCGACCGGCCGGCGACTGAGCGGCCGGCGGCCGCCGTCCAGGACGGCGCCGGGCTATCGGTCGGCAGCATGCTCTCGGCCGCGGCCCCGATCCCGGCCGACGCGCCCGGCGCGACGGCCTGCGCCGGCCCCTTCGGCGCGGCGACCGTCCAGTACCCCGTCGAATTCGAGCTCCGCGTCATCTACCTCGCCCAAGGAGACGGCGGAGCCGGCGACGGCGAAGCCTTAGGCCAGGAGATCGCCCGGCTCGTGCGCGCCTCGGGCGGCGAAGCCGGCGAAGCTAGGCCCCTGCCGGCCAAAGGCCCCAAGTACGGCCGCCTGGCTATGAACGTTCGCTTCGATAGCCAGGCGTCCATGCGCGCCGCCTACGCCGCCGTCGGCGCCCTGCCAGCGGTCAAGGCCCTGATGTGACGCCTAAACGCGTCGATTTCGTCTACGAAGGCGAGGGCCTCGTCGTCATCGACAAGCCCTCGGGCCTGCCCACCGTCGCGCCCGAGGGCTCGCGCGCCAAGAGCGCCTACGACTACGTCACCGAGCGCATCAGGCGGCGCAACCCCAAGGGGCGCGCCGCCGTGGTCCATCGCCTGGACCGCGACAGCTCGGGCCTCGTCGTCTTCGCCATGGACGCGCGCGGCAAGGCCCTGCTCATGGGCGCCTGGGACGAGCTCGTCCTGGAGCGCCGCTACCTGGCGCTCATAGAGGGCGCGCTCGCCGAGTCCGAAGGCGTCATGGAGGATTGGCTCTACGAACCGGTCCTAGGCCGGGTACGCGTCGGAGCCAAAGGCGACAAGGGCGTCTCGGGCAACGCGCTCCTGGCGCGCATGAGCTATCGCGTCCTAGACCGGGGGCCGGCGTACAGCCTAGTCGAGCTCAGCCTAGAGACCGGGCGCAAGCACCAGATTCGCGCCCAGCTGGCCGCCCGCGGCTGCCCCATCGCTGGCGACGGCCGCTACGGCGCCCGGAGCGACCCGGCGGGGCGGCTCTGCCTGCACGCCGCCGTCCTGGAGCTTAAGCCCCGCCGCGGCGCCGAGCCCCTTCGCTTTGAGAGCCCCGCGCCGGCCTCGTTTATGAAGGCGCTGGGCTTGAAGCGTCTCGAGGGACAAGCGCTCGGCGACGAAACCCGCCGGCTGGGAAAGGCGCCGCATGGGACGGAGGGCGGACCGCGCCCGGGCGGCGCCGGACCGCGGCCGGAGGGCAGCCGGCCTCG
>CALKWG010000275.1 GCA_938004315.1 uncultured Spirochaetaceae bacterium | reverse complement strand
AGGTCGTCCCCGGCGTGAGCGAGGTCGTCCAGGGCTAAAGCCCGCTGACGAAACGAGCCGCCCTCGCGGGCGGCTCGCTGTCGTCTCAGGCGCCCATCAATGAACGCCGTCGTCGCAGGCGTCGTCTATCTCGGCGTTGCGCGACGACTCCGCAGTGTGGGGCTTGTCGCAGGGCTGCAGGCCCGACATAGAGGATCCGCAGCACTCGGGCGGGGGTAGGGCGGCGTCCTGGGTTATCTCATGCCCGCAATCGTCGCATCGGTAGGTTTTCTTAGCCATCTGGTGCCTCCTTTTTCGTTGCCTCGGTCGATAATCCCAAGTTAGAAAGTAATCAACGCCGTCCGCGGGGGCAAATTCCCGCGCCGATCAACGGCGCTCGGCCGCCAAGGCGCCGATACGCTCGGCCATAAGCGCCAGGGGAACCTGCTCCGTCACGTGCCCGAGCTCGAAGGCCACCTTGGGCATGCCGTAGACCACGCTCGTCGCCTCGTCTTGGCCTAAGGTGACGCCGCCCTCGCGATAGATGGAGCCGAGCTCGCGGGCGCCGTCCTTGCCCATGCCGGTCATGATGACCCCGATGGCCTTGTTGCCGTATTCCTTAGCCACGCTCCTGAAGAGCACGTCCGCGCTCGGGCGGTGCCCGTTCTCGGGCGGATCCTGGTTGACGTGCACTATTCCCGCTAGCGAACGCTTTTCTACGGTGATGTGGTAGTCGCCGGGGGCGATGAGGATGCGGCCCGGCTTTAAGAGGTCGCCTTCGGCCGCCTCCTTGACCTCCAAGGGGCAGATGCGGTCTAGGCTCGCCGCGAACTCCTCGGTGAAGCCGGCCGGCATATGCTGCACCACCACTACGGGTTGGGACAGCTTCGGGTCTATGGCGGCGAAAACCTCGCGGAGCGCGTTGGGGCCGCCGGTCGATATGCCTATGGCTATGATCTCGGCCGCGGCGGGCTGGCGCAGGGGCGTCGGCCGCGGTGCTTCCGCGGCGGGGGCCGCGCGCGGCCGCTGGGGCTTGGCGGCCTCGAAGAGCCGCTCGGGGGCCTCGAACTGCAGGCGGGGCGCCTCCTTGCCTTTGGCCTTCTGGTACTGCGAGCCGTAGGCTAAGAGGAGGCGGCCGAGCTCCCCGGCCACCGTATGTACGTCGGAGGAGACCGAGCCCGAGGGCTTGGTGATGAAGTCGGCGGCACCGAGCGCGAGGGCCTCCATGGTGATCTGCGCGCCCTTTTTGGCCACGCTGGACAGGATGACCACCGGGATATCGATGCCCAGGCGCTTGCGCTCCTTGAGGAATTCGATGCCGTTCATCTCCGGCATTTCGATGTCTAGTACGATCACGTCCGGCTTGCAGCGCGGTATCTTCTGCAGGGCGAAGATGCCGTTCATGGCCTTATCGGCCACCTTGAGGCCCGGCGTCGACTCGACGATATGGGATATGAGGTTCCTCATCAAGGCCGAGTCGTCGACGACGAGGACTGAAATAGGCTCGGTCACGATACCCTCCGCTAGACTGATTTCTTGTAGAAGCAGGCCCAGTCGGTCTTCACGAACTCGAACTTCGTGTTCATACCGAAGAGCGACTCGGAGTGGCCGATGAACAGGAACGACTTGGGAGCCATGGCGTCCCAGAAACGTTCGATAGTCGCCTTCTGCGCCGCCTCGTCGAAGTAGATGAGCACGTTGCGGCAGAAGACGACGTCGAGGCCGCGCTGCCCCGAGTCGTTCTTCAGGTTGTGGTAGTCGAAGCGTATCGTCTTCTTTATCTCGTCCTTGATCTGGTAGCCGTTGGGGCGCTTCTCGAAATACTTGGCTAAGTACTCGTCGGGTATGCCTTGGACGCGCGTCTCCGGATAGAAGCCCTCCTTGCCTACCATGAGCGACTTCAGGCTTATGTCGGAGGCCGTCACCTCGTAGTTCCAGCCCGCCGGCAGGATGTGCTTGAGGAGCATGGCTATGGTGTAGGGCTCCTCGCCGGTCGAGCAGCCGGCGCTCCAAAAACGTAGCTTGCGTTCCGAGGCTCGCAGCTTTAAAAGCTCGGGCACCACGAAATGCTCTATGGCGTCGAAATGAGCTTGGTTGCGGAAGAATCGCGTCAGGTTCGTGGTGACCGAATCTAAGAGGAGCTTGAGCTCCTCGCGGTCCCTGATGAGGATGGCGTAGTACTCCGCGGGAGTCTGCAGCTTCTTCTCGCGCAGGCGCTCGCGCAGGCGGCTCTCCAGTATGGAGCGGTTCGTGGCGGAGAAGTGTATGCCGCTTTCGTCGTAGATCAGCTTCCTATAGAGCTCGAAATCGGTCTCGCTTAAGAAATCCGCCATGGTTCCGCCTCTCGATGCGCGCGTTCGTATCGAAAGTCTAGTATCGCGAATTCGGCCCGTCAATAGAAGGGCCTTCGCGTCCTTGATTCCGGCGCCCGGCGGGCTATACTTGGCCGATATGAGAGAATCGCTCGTTCCCGTTTCGGTCGAAGGCGTCGCCGTGCCCGCCGACGACGAGTTGCCCGTGGTGCTGCTCGCCGCCGCCGAAGGGCACGTGTCGCTGCGCGTCGGGGCCTACGAGGCCGGGGCCATCATCATGCAGCTCGAGGGCATCTCGCCGCCGCGGCCGTTGACGCACCGCCTCATGGCCGAGCTCATGGCCGAGCAGGGCCTGAAGGTGGAGCGAGCCGAGCTCTACGGCCTGGACGGTTACGGCGAGGAGGGCTACCTTGCCCGCATCGTCTACGGCAAGGGCCTCTCCCGGCGCGTCCGGGACGTGCGGCCGTCCGACGCCATAGCCTTGGCGCTCGCCTTCGAAGCGCCTATCTTTGCGCACGATTCCCTCGTTAAATCCGCCCCGGGCCCCCTCTTCATGGAGGCGGCCGAGGGAGGGCGGGCCTATTGGTGCCGCGACGCCGCGGCGGGCTGATCCATGCCTGGGCGGTTCGGCATAACGCCCGGCTCCGAGCCTTGCGGACGCCCCGCGCCTCGCGTATGATTTGGGCATCATGGGAATACTGAGCGTCCTGGCCGATTTTTTTAGGCGCCTCTTCGGCCTGGAGGACGGAAGCGTCCGCGGCGAGCTGCGGCGCGTCTACGGCGTGATCGCCGACCTTAAGCCGCCGTACTATCGCTTCAAGCACAACGCCGTCCTGCCCGGTTTTGCGCATGACCTCTTCCTCTTCAGCCAAGCGCTTAAGCCGCTTATGGACTTGGCCGATCGGACCCTGGCGCACCCCGACATCCGCGTTTCGCGGCGCTTCTTCGATTACCTGGTGGACAGCGAGCTCGAGCCCGTTGAGCTCGAGAAGAAGGCGGCCTTCACCTATGACGGCATGAAGAGCCGGCTTGAAAACGCGGTCAAGGCCGACGAGGAGATGGAGGGCATAAGCCGCGATTTCCAACGCTTCCTGGCCGCCCTCGATTCCTTGGCCGGCCCCCGGCTTAACCTCGAGCTCGCCGAGGTCGAGCGCTTCGTCGAGATCAGCCGCCACGACTGGGAGCGCCTCCTGGGCTTCTTCGACCCCGGCCTGACCCTGGAGGACCCGCGTTACCGCCCCGATTTCCAGCCCGTCGAGGGGGAGCAGCTGGCGCCCGAGATCCTGGACGCCTTCTATCTCCTGGCCGGCTTCGACTTCGGCTCCGCCCTCCTCTCGCGCCTGGCCAAGGTGTACGAGCGATACTCGCCGGCCGCGGCCCAGGGCCAGCGCGCCAGGCTCGAGAAGATCCTGGCCACCATCAATAAGATCAGGCGCTATCGGCTCTCCGACGAGAGCCTCCTCGCGCTCATACGCCTCTGCAAGGGCGACCCGGCTTTCGAGCCGAACCTACGGCGGGAGCGCGTCGATTACCTGGGGCAATATAGGCAGCGCCTGGTAAGCGAGTTCGAGCGCGACCGCGACCGGCTGCTCCGCGAGCGGCACGAGAACGCCGTCGCGCAGGACCTGGCCGAGCTTTTCGCCGGGGTCGAGGCCGCGCCGCTCGACAATTATAGCGAGGAGAACGACGCCTTCCTAAGGCGGGAGAGCCCGAGCGGCTTTACCCACATTAAGGCCATGGGCATACTGCGAACCTTCGCCTTGGGTATCTTCGAGCCGACCATCAAGGATACCGTTAAGAAAGTCTTAGTCGAAGGTTATTTCGAGGATAAAGCCTACCAGAACAACCTGGCCAACATCCTCTACCAGTGCGACCGCTGCGCCGCCAAGATAGCCGAGTTCGAGGAGAGCCTGCAGGGGACCGGCCGCGTGAGCGTCGCCTCCGTCCGCCGCTACGTCGACGAGATGCGGCACGGCAAGGATATCCTGCCCTTCCTGACCAAGATCGTGGACGAGATCAACTACAAGGCCAAGCAGATCTGCGAGGACGAGGCCGGCATCTTCCAGATGCTCGGCGATGCCATAGCCGAGCTCCTGGCCGACTACCGGCGCTCCAGCCCCGACCTGGTCACCAATATCCGCAGCCTAGGCGGCGCGAGGAACAAGGAGTTCATGGTCGCGCTGACCGAGGCTAAGCGCCGCCTGGACGGCTTTACGCGCATCATGAGGAATTTCACCTTCGTGAAACCCTCCGTCGCGCCGGCGAACGCGGAGCTCGTCGGCCCCTAGGCGCCTCGTCGCCTCGTCGCCTCGTCGCCTCCGCCCGGGCGGCCCGGCGGCCGTTGACGCTCGCGGGGGGGCGTGCTACAAACAAGCGTGAAACCCCAGGACATGCGCCCCGAGCGGGGCTTTAAGACCCTCGGCCACTATTGCGGCGTGGCGGGCGCCTACGCGCCCGCGGGCCTGCCGGCGGCCCGGACCCTCTTCTATATGCTGTTCGCCCAGCAGCACCGCGGCCAGGAGGCCTGCGGCATCGCCTGGGAAGAGGCGGACGGGCGCCTGCGCTCCGACCGGCGCCTTGGCATGGTGGCCAACGCCGCGGGCGATTGGCAGGCCTCCGAGCTGCGCTCGCGCGTCGGCATCGGGCACGTGCGCTACGCCACCCAAGGCGGCGGCGGCCTGGCCAACGCCCAACCCCTGGCCGTCGAATGCAACAAGGGCCGCGTCGCCTTGGCCCATAACGGCAACCTATCCAACGGCGCCGCGCTCCGGGCGGAGCTCTTCGGCGCCGGCTCGATCTTCCAGACCACCAGCGATTCGGAGCTCATACTCCATCGGATCAGCCGCTCCGGGGCTGACGGGCGCGAGGCGATCATCCGCGACGCGCTCGGCGGCGTCGAGGGCGCGTATAGCCTGTGCATGATCTGGGACGGCGCCCTGGTCGCCGTCCGCGACCCCATGGGCTTTCGGCCCCTGCATATAGCCGAGCGCGACGGGGCCTGGTACGTGGCCAGCGAGACCTGCGCCCTACACGCGCTCGGCCCCATGGCCTGGCGCGAGATCGAGCCGGGGGAGTGCGTCGTCGTCGATGAAGGCGGCCCGCGCTCCTTTTTTTTATCGCCCTCGCCCCGCCGTGCGCGCTGCATCTTCGAGCCCATCTACTTCGCCCGGCCCGACTCCTACGTCTTCGGCCGCTCGGTCCACGAGGCGCGCATGGCCCTGGGGCGCGCCATGGCCGAGGGAGACCCCCTGCGGCCGGACCTGGTCGTCCCGGTCCCCGATTCGGGGACCCTGGCGGCCATGGGCTACGCCCAGGCTATCGGCGCGCCCTTCGCCTTCGGCCTGACGCGCAACCACTACGTCGGCCGCTCCTTCATCCTGCCGTCTAAGGGCGAGCGGGAGCTGGCGGTGCGCATGAAGCTGCATGCCGTCGCCGAGGCGGTACGCGGTCGGCGCGTCGCCATCGTCGACGACTCCCTGGTGCGCGGCACCACGAGCGGCATCATCGTCCGCCTCCTCCGGGAGGCCGGGGCGTCCGAGGTACACCTGCGCCTGTCGAGCCCCGAGCTCAAAGGGCCCTGCTACTACGGCATCGACATCCCCGACCGGGACGAGCTCATCTCCAATCGTATGGACCCCCAGGCGGTAGCCGCGCACATCGGCGCCGATAGCGTCCGCTTCCTCTCGGTTCAGGCGATGCGGGAGGCCCTGGGCGCGCCGGACGGCGAGTATTGCGCCGCCTGCTTCGACGGAGCCTATCCCTGCCCCGTCTCAGGCGGGCGCTGAAGACGCATAGAGAACCGGCCCGAGGCGGCCTTAGAGGAGCGAATATGGCAATCGATTATCGCAGCGCCGGCGTGGACATGGAGAAGGGCGACCGCTTCGCCGATTTCATCCGGAGCCGAAGCTCGGCGGCGGTGGACCGGGGCATAGGCGGCTTCGCCGGCGGGCTGTCCATCAAGGCGGCCCTAGGCATGCGCGACCCCGTGCTCATGAGCACCACCGACGGCGTGGGCACCAAGCTCCTCGTGGCCAAGCGCTTAGGGCGCTGGGATACCATCGGCATCGACCTGGTCGCGATGAACGTCAACGACCTCATCGTCTGCGGCTGCAAGCCCCTGAACTTCCTCGATTATATAGCCTGCGGTAAGATCGACGACGCCAAGCTCCAAGCCATCATAGGCGGCGTCATCGTCGGCTGCGAGCAGGCCGGCTGCCTGCTTACCGGCGGCGAGACCGCCGAGATGCCCGATGTCTACGACGAGGACGACGTCGACCTGGCCGGTTTCTGCGCCGGCATCGTCGACCGCGACGACATCCTACCCAAGACCGCGCTCATGGCCGAGGGCGATGCCGTCATCGGCCTGCCCTCGAGCGGCGTCCATTCCAACGGCTACTCCTTGGCCCGCAAATGCGTGCCAGAAGGCGACGACGAGGCCTGGGCCGAGCTCTTGACGCCGACGCGCATCTACGTGCGCGAGCTTTCCGAGCTTATCTCCACGGGACTCGTGCTCGGCGCGGCGCATATCACCGGTTCGGGCCTGGACGGCAACTTCGAGCGCGTCCTGCCCCCGGGCCTTAAGGGCGATTACAGCTGGGATTGGGCGCGGCCCGCGATCTTCGGCCGCATCCAGAAGGGCGGCGGCGTCTCCGAGGACGAGATGCGCCGCGTCTTCAACCTGGGCGTGGGGATAGCCATGGTCGTCAAGGCGCGCGACGCCGACGAGCTCCTGGCGCACGCGGCGCGGAAGGGCATCGAGGCCTTCCGTATGGGCCGCCTGGCCCGGGCTTAGGCGGCGGGCGGCTCATGGCCAGGCTCGCGGTCTTAGCCAGCGGCAACGGGAGTAACTTCGAAGCCCTGGCGACTGCGGCGCGCGCGGCCGGGCACGAGGTCTGCCTCCTGGTTTGCGATAGGCCGGAGGCCTACGCCTTCGAACGCGCGCGCCGCCTCTCGGTGCCGGCCGCCCTCGTCCCCTGGAAGGGTAGGCCGCGCGAGGAGGCCGAGGCCGAGCTCGAGGCCGCGCTCGAGGCCGCCGGGACCGACGTGGTCGCCTTGGCCGGCTTCATGCGCCTCTTAAGCCCCGCCTTCGTCGCGCGCCGTCGCGGCCGGCTCGTCAACGTGCACCCGTCCCTCTTGCCGGCTTGGCCGGGGGCCCACGCTATCGAGCGGGCCTGGGAGGCCGGCGACGCCGAGTTAGGCGTCAGCGTCCACTACGTTGACGAAGGCATGGATACCGGCCCGCTCTTGGTTCAAGGACGGGTAGCTCGGGCGGCGACCTTAGAGGCGATGGAGGCGGCCGTCCACGAGCTTGAGCATAGCTTGTATCCCCGGGTCGTCGTCGGGCTGCTGGACGGGCTGCGCTAAGCCCGCGCAGGCCCCTCCGAAGTCCGGCGCTAGAAACGTCAATCTCAACTTGGTATGATGGGACCCTACCATGGTGATGACAAACTCGATGCTTGTCATCACCATGCAGTGCAATTGCTCGAAAACCTTGCGGTTTTCTACGCAATAGCCACATTAATGAAGCTGCTGACAAAGGCGCTTTCGCCTTTGTCAGCACCCTGCTAAGCTAGCCGAAGCGGAGCGTTCATGAAGGTATTGATCTTAGGAAACGGGGCTCGGGAGCACGCGCTCGCCTGGGCCTTCGAGCGCAGTAAGCGCAACGCGGGGCTCTTCTGCCTGCCGGGTAACGCGGGCACCGAGGAGCTGGCCCAGAACCTGCCGGGCGATCCTGCCGATCCCGCGACGGTCGTCGAGGCCTATCGGGCCTCCGGCGCGCGCCTCGTCGTGGTCGGCCCGGAAGCCCCGCTGGCGGCCGGCGTCGCGGACGCGCTCCGCGAGGCGGGGGCCGCCGTCTTCGGCCCGGGCGCCAAGGCGGCCGCCTTAGAGTCGAATAAATCCTTCGCGCGGGCGTTCTCTAGCCGCGCCGGCATACCAACGGCTACGACCGCGCGCTTCCAGGCCTACGCCGATTTCGACAAGTGGCTCGCGGCCACCCGCTCGAGCCTAGCGCCCGGAGCGCCCTTCGCAGGTTCCCTGGTGCTGAAGAAGAGCGGCTTGGCGGCCGGCAAGGGCGTCTTCGAATCCGACGATAGCGACGAGCTACGCCGTTTCGCCAAGGGCGTCCTGGCCGACGACGAGCTCCTCGTCGAGGAATTCCTTAAAGGCTACGAGCTGTCGGTCTTCGCCCTGAGCGACGGGGACGGCTACGTCCTGTTGCCCGCCTGCGCCGACCACAAGAAGGCTCTCGAAGGCAACGTCGGGCGCAATACGGGCGGCATGGGCGCGCTCTGCCCCGTCCCGCCCGCCGATGCCGCCCTGATGGAGCGCATAGACCGGGAGATCGTCGAGCCGAGCTTCAGGCAGATGAAGAAGGAGGGGCTAGGTTACCGCGGCGTGCTCTTCTTCGGCGTCATGGTCTGCGCCGACGGACCCAAACTCCTTGAGTACAACGTCCGCTGGGGCGACCCCGAGACGCAGTCGCTCCTGCCGCTTCTGAAGGACGATATGTGCGACCTCTTCGAGGCGGCGGCGACCGGCGTCGTGGCCGGCCTGCGGCCGAGCATACGCGAAGGGGCCGCCGTCGGCGTCACCGTCGCCGCCCCCGGCTATCCGGGCGATTACCCCAAGGGTATACCGGTGGAAGCGCTCCCGAAGGAAGGCCCGGGCCGCCTGGTGTTCCACGCCGCGACCGCCAGGAATCCCGCCGGGCGGCTTCTCACCGGCGGCGGCCGATGCTTCACGGTGGTGGGCTTAGGCGGCGATTATTTCGAGGCGCACGCCCGCGCCCTCGAGGCCGCCAAGGAGCTCCGCTTCGAAGGCGCGTGGTTCCGCAAGGATATCGGCAAGTCGTACTACCTGGACTAGCAGGGCCCGGCGACTCGTTCGCCGATCGGCGATCTTCGGCCGCGACCGGCGGCCTTAGGGTAGGCGCCGCCAGGCCGCCTCGGCCTTGGCGGCGAACCAATCGTAGACCGCCTCGGCCCGGTTCCCGAACGAGCTCTCGAGCTTGGCGCGCACCCCGGGGACGACGGCCGCCTTGGCGCTCGACACCGCGTAGAACACGATGCCCTCGTCGACCAGGATAGCCAGGGAGCGGACCTTGAGCGCCTCCGGGGCGGCCACCGGCACGATGCCGTAGCGCATCGTCGTCAGGTTGGTCGAGAGCGAGCCGATATAGTCCGCGCCGCTCGTAAAGTCGTAGCGATACAGGTTGTCCCCGAAGGAGAGGTCCTTCTGCCTGGCGTAGAGGGTCTCGGCGCGCGGCAGCGCGTCGAGGCGCCGGTCGGGCGTCGGGGTCTTGGTATCGGGGCCGTCTACCAGGCTGGAGTACTCGTAGAATAGCCGCATGGCCTTGCGGCTGGCCGAGTAGTACTCGATGCCTTGCAGCGTGCCTATGGCCCTGAGCACGTTATAGGTCTCCAGGAGCTCGGTCGCCGGTGCGGCGGCGCGCGGTTTCCGCCAGAGGAAGAGCGCCTCCACGATGACGTCCGGGGCCTCGCGGGCCAGCTCGTCGCGGAGCGCGCGGGCGGCCGGATGGTCGGGCGCCAAGCTCGGCGAGGCGGCGCGCCCGCTCGAGGCTGCCCGTAGGTCCCCTCCGGCCGAGAGCGTCGCCAGCGCCTCGCGGCCTAGGACCGCGCCGGCCGGCAGGGCGGCGAGCGGAGCCGCCGCGGCGGTTAAAAAGAACGCGGCGAACGCCGTCGCCATCGTCGCGGAGCGGGTCGAGCTTCGGCCGCCCGAGCGAAGGCGCTGAACGCCAGCGCGCCCGATGTAAATCGTCGTCATTTCACTACCGCCTTGATGATCAGCTTAATGAGCGGCGTCAAAATGAGCGCCCAGAACCCCACGACGAGCGCGCCGCCGACGAAGGCCGCCCGTCTCGCGCCGCCGCCTAGTCCCTCGGCCGCCTTGGTCCGGCACTCGTCCATGACCGCCGGGGGAATGAGCCGAATCGCCAAGGCCACGCCGGCCGGTACGATCAGGATATCATCCAGCATGCCGAGGACCGGTATGAAATCCGGTATGAGATCGATCGGGCTCAGGGCGTAGGCCGCCGTGAGCCCGGCGACCAGTTTAGCCGCCGCCGGCGTCCTCCTGTCCGAAAAGGCGTAATACAGGGCCGAGGTTTCATGCGCGGCCGCGCGGGCGCGTTCTTTCAAGCTCGCTATGTTCATGGACGCACTATATAGCGCCGGCGCGCGGTTTCCAAGGGCGGCCGCCACGGAGCCGGCCGCGGCCGCGGGCGATTCCGCGCGCCGTCCGGCGGCATTTCGGCGGCATTTCTGCGGCCATCGCGGAGCATGCGCGCCTCCGGAATGAGCGCTCACGAAAAGCCCTTACAATTTTAACCGTTTTCTTATATAAAGCCCCCGAACGTGAAAGGCGGCTACATGAAGACCATTATATTCATGGCTATCGAGCTGATCGGCGCCCTCGGGCTCTTCCTCTTCGGGATGAAGATCCTATCGGAAGGCATACAGCGGGCCGCCGGCGATAAGCTCAAGCGCACCCTGAATTCCATGACGGGCACTACCGTGAGCTCGTTGCTCACGGGCATAGGCGTTACGGTGCTGGTGCAGTCGTCGTCGGCCACCACGGTCATGGTCGTGTCCTTCGTGAACGCCGGGCTCCTGTCGGTAGCCCAGGCGGCGGGCGTCATCTTCGGCGCTAACATCGGCACCACGGTCACCGCCTGGATCGTCTCGCTCGTAGGCTTTAAGTTCAAGATGTCGGCCATCGCCCTGCCTATCGTCGGCCTGGGCTTCGTCATGATGATGGGCGCCAAGCGGCGCTCCCGCCTGCGGGACTACGGCGAGGCGGCGGTGGGCTTCGGCATCCTGTTCCTGGGCCTCGAGTACCTGTCGCACGTGCTACCCAAGCCCTCGCCCGAGATCCTGCACTTCCTAGCCGAGCTGTCGGGCATGGGCGCGCTCTCCGTGCTGATCGCGGCCGCCGCCGGCGTGGTCCTCACGGTGCTCATGCACTCGTCCAGCGCGTCGACCGCGGTCATCATCACCCTGGCCGTGGAAGGCGTCATCGGCTTCGAGATGGCCGCGGGGCTCGTGCTCGGCGCCAATATCGGCACCACCATAGACGCCTTCCTGGCGTCCATCGGCGCGCGCACCGCCGCCCGCCGCGCCGCGATGATCCACATACTCTTCAACGTCCTGGGCTCGGTCTGGGCCATCATCCTGTTCAGGCCTTTCATACGGCTCGTCGACCTCGTGGCGGGCGGCAGCACCGTAGCCCAGCACATCGCGCTCATGCATACGACCTTCAACGTCATCAACGCGCTGCTCTTCGCCCCGTTCACCAAGCAGTTCACCGCCTTGGTCGAACGCCTGGTGAAGGCGCGTCCGGGCGAGGAATCCATGGTACAGCGGCTAGAGTACGTAGCCGCGCCGCTCATGGACAGCCCCGAGCTGAACCTGATGCGCGCGCAGAAGGAGATCTCCGACATGGCCGGGCTATGCGGCCGCATGTTCAGGCGCTTCAGGGAGCTCCTGAAGGACCGCCCCGTCGATCTCGCCGATGACGTCGAGGCCTTTAAGAATATGGAGAACTATGCCGACCAGATGCGCGAGGAACTGTCGAAGTTCCTCATGGACTGCGCGGCCCACGAGATGGGGCCGGCGAGCCAGGCGAACATCGGCACGATGCTCAGGATGGTCACCGACCTGGAGGACATCACGGACGACTGCTTCAGCCTCATTATGCTGCTCGATAAGTCGCGATCGCGCAAGCTCAGCCTGGACGAGGACGAGGTGGAGAGCCTGGGGCCCTATACCCTGCTCGTTGAGAATTTCCTGGGCTTCGTAGAGGCCAATATCAACGTCAACATCAGCCAGGCCCAGTTGGATATGGCGCAGGAGCTCGAGGATAAGATCGACGATTTCCGCAGCGTCCTCAAGAAGAAGGCCCGCAAGCGCCTGCAGGCTGGGGCCGACGTCAAGTCCGAGCTCCTCTACATCGACGTGGTGCGGCACATCGAGAAGATAGGCGACCGGGCCTACGGCCTGTCGCGCGCGCTCAAGGAGATGAAATAGGGGAGGCCCCCGCGGGAACGGCGCTCAAGCCCCCGCGAGCAGCTCGGGCAGCTTATAGACGTCCTCGACGCCGTCCACGAGGACGGCGCCCATGCCGAGCTCCAGCGGGACCGCCAGGTCCACGTCGTAGCGGTCGCCGACGGAGAGGCAGGCGGCCGGCGCTACGCCCAGGAGCCTGGCGGCCAGGAGGTAGGGCTCGGGCGCCGGCTTAGAGAGCATGGTATCGTCTAAGCCCACCACGGCGTCGAAGGCCTCGCGCACGCCTAGGGCCGTCAGCGTAGCCTCCCCGACCGAGCGGGGGTTGTTGGTCACGGCGGCTATTGACGCCCCGCCCCTGCGGAGCGCCACGAGCGCGGCGGCGAGCCGCGGGTCAGGCCTAAGGAAGCGGGCCGGATCGATGAGCCGCTCCCGCCAGGCCACGCTCGTCGCCAGGCTCACGCCCAGCGCCGCCATCGCGTTGCCCAGGCTCGTCGTGGCCAGGCCCCGCTCGCGCGCTAGGCGTTGCCGCGCCTCCTCGACGGCCGCCGCCGTCGCCTCGAAGGCCTCGCCCCGTACGCGCGCGAGCTCCTCGATGAGGACGTCTATCTGGAATCGACCGTAGGCCTCGTCCGTATAGAGCGTGCCGTCCACGTCGAAGAGGACGGCGAGCGAGGGCTTGGGTATGCGGTAGGGGCGCACGGCTACTCGAGCGGGAGGCTCGGCTGGGTAGGCTGCCTGTCGGGGCGCGCGGCCAGGGTGCGCTTGATCTTCTTGGCTATAAGGTCGCGGTTGTCCAGCATGGGCGAGAGGCTGCGGTTATGGTGCAGGAGCGAGATGATCTGCGCGAAGAGCGTGGTGACGTCGGCCTCGATGTACCATTCCTTCGTAAGGAGCTCGTCGTGGTGCACGGCGTTGGTGCCGATGATGCGGTAGAAGAGCCCCTCGCGGTAGGCGGCGTCGAAATCGTTAATAGAATTCGCCGAGAATAGGGGCAACGACACGGCGCAGATCACCTTCACGGCGCCCTGCTCCCGCAGGTAGCGCATGGCCTTAAGCAGGGTGCCGCCGGTGCCGAGCATGTCGTCGGCCATGAAGACGGTCTTCCCGCGGATGTCGCCCAGGAGCTTCATCTCGGTGATATTGGAGTCGTTCGCGTCCTTGCTTACCCGGGAGTAGTCGCGCTCCTTATAGAGCAGTGCCAGGGGCTTCTGCAGGGTGCTGGCGTAGAACTTATTGCGGTCCACGGCGCCCGTGTCGGGCGACAGCACGACGAAATCCTCGCCGCCTAGGTCGACGACGCCGGCCAGCTTCTCGATCACCTGGTACGAGCCGTGCAGGTTCTCCAGGCGCAGCTTGTTGAAGCAGTTCTCGATCTCGCGCGAGTGGATGTCCAAGGTGATGATGCGAGAGACGCCGTAGTACTCCATGATCTGGCCGAAGCGGGCCGCCGTAAGGCCCTCTCGCCCCTTCTTCTTGTGCTGGCGCGAGTAGGGGTAGGCCGGCAGGACCAGGGTGATGCGGCCCGCGCCCGACTGCACCGCCGCGTCGATGGTCGTCATCAGGTTGAAGATATGGTCGTTCACCGAGAGCGGCCGTTCGTCGCGGCCGTCGTTGAAGCGGCAGGGCAGTCGGTTCTCCACGTCCTGGAAGATGTAGAGGTCCTTGCCGCGTATCGAGTCGATGATCTCGGACTTGATCTCGCCGTTGGGGAACCAGGTGTAGCGGGCGTTCACCTTGAAGCGCGGCGGGCGATACGAGTTCACGTCGCCGGGTATATAGAGCAGGGGCGACTGTACGTCGTTATCGAAGTTTATCTTGCGCGCGGCCAGCTCGCGCGAGATGTGGTAGCGCTCGGCCAGCACCTGCGCCTTGCGCTCGAAGCGCCGGCGGTAGATGGTCGAGAGGCGACGGACGACGAGCTCGGCGAAGCGCTCCCCCCCGGGACAGGCCAGGAGCCCTAGCTTAGTCGGATCCGAATCGTTCATGCGTCCCCCGGCTTCCAGGCTACACCCGGCCAGCGGCCGCGTCAAGGCGACGCTTGGCCCAGCCCCAGGCGGGGAGCGAGAGCCCCGCGACGCGCCGGGCCTTGGGCGAGTGGTTCAGGAAGAGCTCCCACTCGCGGCCCTCCGCGTCGCGTCGCGCGACCCGTTCTATCTGGGCGCCGTAGAAGCGGGGCTTAAGGCCCGCGTCCTTGAGTATGCGCCTATACAGGTGGAACATGGCGGCCGGATCGGGGCTGGTCCCCAGGTACCAGACCGAGCCCTTACCGACGCGGTTGACGGCGGCCGCCGGCGCGCCTTTGTAGAACTTCTTCTTGTCCGACCAGACCGCCGCCGGATGGGCCGTGGTGAGCTCGATGAGGTCGGCCCAGACCGTGCCCTTGCCGCGCCAGGGGCCGACGCGCAGCTCGGCGCTGCCCAGGTTCAGGGACTCGAAGCGCGGCACGCGGACGCCGGCCAACTCGGCGAAGACGCCGGGCAGGGGCTTGTCGACCGCGTGGTTACGGAGGTCGCGGGTTCCCGCCCGATAGCCCAGGACCAAGGAGCCGCCGCCGGCCACCCAGGCGGCCAAGGCGTCGGCGACCGCGGGATCGGCCATCTGATAGAGCGGCAAGGCGACCAGGCGATAGGACGCCAAATCGTCGATCATGGATCGAACGGAGCGGGCGTCGGCGTTGATCCCGAAGGTCGCGTAGGGGGCGAACCACTTGCCCGCCTCCATGTCGTAGCCGGCTTGGGCGTTCGGGGAAGCCTCTAAATAGAGGCCCTTGGATAGATATTGCTCGCGGATCACCCGCCCGTCGTCCTTGGAATAGGCTAGGCAGACGGGGCTCTTGAGCTTCTGGCCGGCCAGGCCGCCGAGCTCCTCCTTGGCGCGCCTCATCATCGCGGCCAGGGCCCGCAGGCGCGGCGTCTCCTGGTTGTCGGCGTCTAGGAGCCCGTAGCAGAGCTGCTCCTGGCCGAAGGGCGCCGTGCGCCAGCGGAAGAAGACGATGCGGTTCGCGCCGCGGACTATGGCCTGGACCGACCAGAGCGCGACCTGCTCCTCGGGCGGCAGCTTCCCTAGGCATACGTGGCCTTGGAAGCCGGACATCTCCTCCATGACCGTGAACGGGGCGTTGCCGCGCAGCCCGCGCACGTAGCTTTCGGCGGCGGCGGTGAACTGCCACGGGAGCTCCTCGTCCTGCGGCCCCCAAATGGGGTAGTTATCCCAGGAGGCGAAGTCCATGCCCTCGGTCAGCGCCTCCATGTCGATCGCGTTGGAGAAGGGCGGCGGGAAGAGGTTCGTGGTGACCCACTGCCCGGCGTCGGCCGCGGCGCGGAGGGCCTCGGTCTGCTCCCGGGCGAAGGCGGCGGCGGACTCCGACTGGAAGCGGTCGTAATCCAGGAGCAGCCCCGGATTGTGGCCGGTCGCCGGCTGGGCCCGGGGTACCGGTACCTGGTCGAAGCGTTCGTAGCTGGTATTCCAGAACACGGCGCCCCAGGCTTCGTTCATCGCCGCGGCCTCGCCGTAGCGGCTTTTGAGCCAGGCGTGCCAGGCGGCCCTGCAGTGGTCGCAGGCGCAGCGATCCGAGCCTTCGTGGCCGATTTCGTTATCAACTTGGAATCCGGCTACGCGGGGGTCACCGCCGAAGCGCTCGGCTACGGCGCGGGCGACGCGGATCGCGGCCTGGCGGTAGGCTGGGGCGTTGTAGCACAGGTTGCGCCGGGCGCCGAAATCATGCCGCAGGCCGCGCGGCGACAGGCGCAGGACGTCCGGGTGGGCGTCGACGAGCCAGATAGGCGGCGTGGCCGTGGGCGTGCCGATGACGGCCTTGATCCCCTGCTTGTAGAGGGCCTCGACGGCTCGGTCGAAGAGCGAGAAATCGAAGCGGCCGGGCTTGGGTTCCACGATGGTCCAGGCGAATTCCATCACGCGCGCGAGCGAGAAGCCGTAGCCCGCCATGCGCCGCGCGTCGTCGGCCCAGAGGGACTCGTCCCACTGCTCCGGATACCAGTCGACCCCGAATTCTAGCTCGTTCGTCATGCGTTCCCCCCCGCGTCGAGGCATTAGTATGTGCTTAGGCGCTTACTCGGTCAGGCGCGCGGCTTCTCCGCTGAAGCGCGCGGCGCCATGGCCTTGCGTAGGCAGGTTTCAAGGTAGAAACGCGATGCCCCGTCCTCGGGTACCTGCTCCAAGGCGCGTTTAAAGTAGAAGACGCCGTCGTTAAAAGCCTTCTGATAGTACGCCATCATGCCCTGCTCGAAGAAGGTGTTGGAACGCATTTTCCTATCGAATAATTCCTCGGATAGGCCGTCGAAGATCTCGAAGACCGAGACCGGCGCGTCCTTGCCGCGTACCCGTACTTTGCCGATGAATCGATACTTGAACTGGCCGGGGTCCGACAGGCTCATGAAGGTGCGCTCGCTGATGACCAGGGGTATGTTGAAGGCCTTGGCGATGCTCTGCAGGCGGCTGGCCAGGTTGACCGAGTCGGAGATGACCGTGCCCTCCATGCGGTCGGAGACGCCCACTACGCCCATCATGAGCGGCCCGGTATGGAGCCCGATGCCCATCGATATAGCCCGATAGCCCATCTTGGCGCGATGGCCGTTGTATTCCTGTATCTTATGCTGCATGGCTATGGAGCACGAAACCGCGTCGTCGGCCCCTTGGTCTTCGGGGAAGAGGGCCATGATGCCGTCGCCCATGTACTTGTCCACGAAGCCCCGGTGCTCCTTGATGATGGGCACCACGCGCGAGAGGTAGGAATTCACGAAGGCGAAGCTCTCCTCCGGGGTAAGGATCTCCGACAGCTCGGTGAAGGCTCGGATGTCGGAGAAATATATCGTCATGTCTTTCTTGACGTGGTCGCCTAAGACCAGGTCGATGACGTCGCTCTTCTTCAAATAGGCTAGGAACTCCCCGGGTATGAAGCGCCGCATCGAATCGGACAGCTTGAGCGCGTAATCGTCCAGGGCCGTATCCTCGGCCGAGGCGCGCCCGAGCTCGGTCATGGCCAGGTAGACGGCCGAGGCGGCCGCTAAGGCCTGGCCCGCCGCATAGGCCGCCTGGGCATAGGGCGCTACGGCCGACAGGGGGACGAGGAGGGCGAAGGCCGAGGCCGTCCAGATGGCCGCCGAAGGCAGGGCCCGCCTGGCTAGCGCCTGCCCGTAACCGCGGCGCATCAGCCGCGTTATGATGAGCGCGCCGAGCGCGGCGCGGACGACCCCGCCGGCGAGCGCGGCGCCCATGGCGAGCCCCTCGGCGGGGAGCAGGGCGGCGGCGAGCTCCGCGCCGGCGGCTGCCGCGGCCGGCAGGGCGGCGGCCAGTTTGCGGCCGAGCCCGGGCCTATATTCCATGAACGCGTTCGCCGTCCAGAGGTAGGCGAGCCACGCGATCGTGGACGCGGCCGAGGCGGCGAGCGAGGGGCGGATGAAGAAGGGCGAGAAGGACGCGAACAGGGGAAGCGCGGAGGCGGCGCCGGCCGCCAGGAAGGCGAGGGCGGGCAGGTACGGTAGTCGACGCCTTCGCTGCCACGCTACCGCTGCCAGCGTCGCGGCGGCGGCCAGCCAAGCCGCGAGCTCGGCGGCGCGGGCTGCGGCGCCCAGCTCGCGGGCCAGCCCCCAGAACGCCCCGCCGAGGGAGTTCGTTATGATTTCTAACAACGTTTTCAATGCCATGGCCCCATTGTAACCTATGCGCGGCTCTTTGGCGAATGTCCACCGATCGATAGGCGCAAAAAACATTGGCGCGAGGCCGTCGCGATACGCTATAGTTGATCGCGGTATGGCGATCCCGGCCCGCGACGATTTCGACCCCGAACGCCTCGTAGCCCAAAGCGGGGACGAAGACTTCGGCAGGGAGCTCCTGAGGCTCCTGGCCGAGGACGGCGCGCGCTACGTCGACGGGATCAGGGCGAGCTTGGCCTTCGATAGCCTGTCCGCGGAGGAGCTCCGCCGTCAGCTGCACGGCGTCAAGAACGTCTTCGGGGCGGTCGGCGCCGCCGCCTCCGTCGAGGCGGCGGAGGCCGTCTCCTCGGCGATAAAAGCGGATGACGAAGCGCGAGCGCGGCGCTTGGCCGTAACGCTCTTGGAGCTGACCGCCGGCGTCTTAGGCGCCGCACGGGCGTACTTGGAAAGGCGTGACGCGTGAAATCTCCGACGGCATTACTCCGCCCCGCGGACGACCTTCGCCTTGAAGCCCCGATTAAGCCGCGTCCGGCGGATTTCGCCGCCGCTATATTCTTAGCCGGCCTCGGCGCTTATCTTAATCGCTACCACGTTATGGAAGTGGCCTTCGGCCTGGAGCTCCTGCCCGGCCACGTGTTCGGCGCGCTCGCCGCCTTCATCCTGCCCTGGCCCTGGGGCGCGGCGGGCCCCCTGGTCGTCATGCTCCCGAGCCTAGCGCTCTGGGCCCATCCCTGGGCCTTGCCTTCCGCCGCTCTCGAGGGCGTGGCCATATCGTACTGCTATTGGCGCCTCGGCCGGGACAAGACCCTCTTCATCGACTCGCTCTACTGGCTCTTCGTGGGCGTGCCCCTCGTCTTCGGGCTGTATACGGCAGCTCTCGGCATGGCTCCCGACGGGGCCTTGGCCGCGGCCTCCAAGCAGGGCGCCAACGCCGTGCTGGCCAGCTCCTTAGGCTTCGTCCTGCGACATTTCTCCCCGCCTTGGCTCGCCAAGCCCCGCCTCGCCAGCCCGCGGCCCAACGCGCGGGCTCCGCGCACCAGGGAGGTCCTGGTGCTGTTCCTCAGCCTGTCGCTCATGGCGCCGACCATGGTGTGGACCTTCATGTACGCCGGTTATCGTAAGCGCGAGGCCATCGTGACCGCTGAGGAGGAGGTTGCCTTCCTTCTGGAGTACTTCGCCGCCGGCTACCTCCGCACGAACGGGACCTACGCGCCGCCCGAACTGCCCAAGGGGTTCGTGATGTTCGGTACGGGGCCGGACGGTAGGCCCCTGCACTGGAGCCGCCCCGACCCGCGGGCCGCTTGGCCGGCGCTTCACAGGGCGGGGACGGCGTCCATCGTGGGGGATCCGGCTCTAGCGAATCCCATGAAGCGTTGGCGCGGCTCTTGGGTTAGGGCGGAGTTCCATTTCGACGACGGAGCCGTCTTCATAGCGCAGCGATCCTTTACCGCGGCGGCGGCGAGCGCCAACGCCATACTGTCGCGGATGTTCATCTTCCTCCTGCTCTGGCTGGTCGCCGCCAATAGCGCCGCTTTCTACCTGGCGAAGCTCTGGGTGCGACCGCTCGAAGCGCTTAAAAAAAAGGCCTTGGAGATTACGAGCGACGAACGCCTTACCGAACGGACGCTGGCGGACGAACTATGGCCGCGCGGCGGCAGCTACGAGATCCTGGACTTGCGCGATAGCCTCGTGGCCATGACCGGCACCATCCTGCACCGCAGCATGGAGCTCGACATGGCCAAGGCCGAAGCCCAGCGCCAGACCAAGAACGTCGAGCGCTACCTGGCCTTCATGGGGCACGAGCTTAAGAGCCCCTTAGCCGCCATACGGGCCTCCTTAGACGCCGCCGGCGAGGAGCCGGCCGAGGCGCCGAAGCTGATCGGTTTGGCCGGGCGCGAGGCCGACGCCCTCTTAAGCCTGGTCGACGATATCTTGGACCAAAGCCGCGCCGGATCGGGGCGCCTGGAGTTGAAGCCTGCGCCTTGGAGGCCGCTGCGGCAGATCCCCACCTGGCTCGAGCCCTTCCGCATCTTGGCGTCGCGACGCGGGCTCCGCTTCGAGCTGTTCCTTGAAGAGAGCTTAAGCGGCGAATACCTGGCCGATCCGGCCCGCCTACGGCAAATCCTTGCGAACCTCGTGAGCAACGCGATCAAGTACAGCGAGCGTGGCGCGATACGGGTGAACGGCGCGCTCGAGGCGGTGGACGGCGTAAGCTCCTTGGTGTGCTCGGTCAGCGATCAGGGCCGCGGCATCGAGCCGGAGCGGATCGATGAAATCTGGGTGCCCTTCGCCGGCGCCGGCGGGCGGGCCGGCGGGCAGAGCAGCCACGGACTGGGGCTATCGATCGTCAAGTCCATCGTCGAGACCATGGGCGGCTCCATCAAGGTCTCGTCCAAGCTCGGCGAGGGTACGGTCTTCACCATTATCGTGCCGCTGATCCCCGTCGGCGTCGCGGGACGGGATATCGGTGCCGTAAGCCCGGACGGCGCTCAGGCCGCAGGCGTCTCCTCGGATGCCGTCGCGACTCGTTCATGGTCAGGCGCCCGCGTCCTCATCGCCGATGATCAGCACATCATACGCCTAACCCTGCGTAAACAGCTCGAGCGTCTCGGCACGTCACGCGTCGACGAGGCCCCCGACGGATATGAGGCGTTACGACTCTATGAGGCGGGGGAGTACGACGTCGTCATCAGCGACGAACGTATGGATGGCCCGGGGGGCGCCGAGCTAGCCCAGGCGATCCGCGCGATCGAAGCGCGACTGGAGCGGGCGCGAAGCTTCATAATCATAGCCTCGGCCGACCAGGTCGAAGACCATGAATCATTTGACGTTTTCTTGCCTAAGCCGCTAACGCTTGAAAAGCTTGAAAAAGTATTCCGTTAAGTGCATATATCGCTATTTCTTTATTTGAAATTATTGCTCAAAATATGAAATATATGTGCTATTCTGCCCTTATCTGCGCCGCGGCGTAATTGCCTTTTTTTTACGGCTTTTGTACAATGCCGTAAACTAAATATCGATATTTTCTTATTTTTAGAGGGGGTAGTATGGCGGTCGCTCAAATCGAGTTCTCAAAAGAGCTTGAGAGCTTCGTCCGAGAGTGGAAGGACAAGCCCGGTAACCTGATCATGATCCTGCATCGGGTCCAGCAGGAGTTCAGCTACATACCGCGGGAGGCCGCCGAGCGCCTAGCCCGCGACCTGGACATCCCGATGGCCAAGATCTACGGGGTCATGACCTTCTATCATTACTTCAAGACCACGAAACCCGGCAAGCATCGCCTCGCGGTCTGCATGGGCACGGCCTGCTATCTGAAGGGCGGCCAGGCCTTGATCGAGGAATGCGAGAGCATCCTGGGCATCTCGGGCCATGAGGTCACCGCGGACGGCCTCTTCTCTATCGACGCCGTGCGCTGCGTCGGCTGCTGCGGCTTGGCGCCGGTCCTCATGGTCGGCGACGAGGTCTACGGTAAGCTCACCAAGGAGCAAGTGCCCGAGATCATCGCCAAGTACCGCGAACTCGGCTAAGGGGCTATGCACTTCGCCGTGTGCGACTTCCTGCTCGACCTCGTCCAGAATTCAGTCGAGGCGGGCGCGAGGACGATCGCGGTCGAGGTGATCGAAGAAGGCCCCTGGCTGGCCGCCGGCGTGACCGACGACGGCAAGGGCATGGGGCCGGAAGAGCTAGAGCGCGCCAAGGATCCGTTCTATACGGACGGCGTCAAGCACGCCAGGCGGAAGGTAGGCTTAGGCATACCCTTCCTGCTGCAGGCGCTGGGGCAGGCGGGCGGGGATTATGAGCTCCGCTCAGAAAAGGGGAAGGGAACCGCGTTCCGCTTCCGTTTCCCCGCCGAAGGGGTAGATACGCCGCCTTTGGGCGACCTGCCCGGCTTTTGGCTGTCGGCCTGCTGCTTCGACGGGGCTTACGAGCTCCTGATGAGGCGGCGCGACGCGAGCCGCGGGCTGGCCTACGAGCTCCGCCGCTCGGAATTGCTGGAAGCCGTCGGCGAGCTGGACGACGCCGGCGCCCTGGTCCTGGCCGAGGCCTTCCTGCGATCGCAGGAGGAGCCCGGCGACGAAGACGAAGAGAACGAAAGGAGAGCCTAGGATGGCGAAGATGACCCTGGATCAGCTCCGCAAGCTCCGCGAGGAGAAGAGGGGCGATATGAACCGCCGCGAAATAGAGGGCAAGGATATACAGATCATCGTGGGCATGGGTACCTGCGGCATAGCCGCCGGCGCCAAGCCCACCTTCGACGCGATCGTCAAGGCGGTAGACGCCGCGGGCCTTTCGAGCGCCGTGATCATACGGCAGACCGGCTGCATGGGCCTGTGCCACGTCGAGCCCACGGTCGAGGTGGTCATGCCTGGCATGCCGGCGACTATCTACGGCAAGGTAGACGCCGCCGTCGCGACCGAGATCGTCGAGAAGCACGTCGTGGGCAAGGCCCTCGTCGATAAGCATATCTACGACCGCCCCGCGGTCGACATCGTCAAACAGTAAGCCGGAGGCCCAGAGAATGGCGTACAAGAACTTTATACTGGTATGCGGCGGCACCGGATGCGAATCCAGCAAGGCCGACGACATATTCAAGGAGCTGCAGGCCCATGCCGAGGCCATGGGCGTCAAAGACGAAGTGCAGATCGTCAAAACCGGCTGCTTCGGCTTCTGCGAGAAGGGCCCCATCGTCAAGGTGCTCCCCTCCGAGTCGTTCTACGTGGAGGTCAAGCCCGAGGACGCCAAGGAGATCATCGCCG
>CALKWG010000274.1 GCA_938004315.1 uncultured Spirochaetaceae bacterium | reverse complement strand
AGGTACTTCTTGTAGAGCGGGTGCAGCTTGCGCATCACGATCTCGACGACGATGGTCTTGTCCATCTTGTCGCTCACGACGATGCCCTGCAGGACCTGCTTCTCTTTCCTGGTCTTGGCTTCCATGCTATCGGCCCTCCGTTAAGCCTGAGCCGCGGCGGCGGCTCGCTCGCGCTGGCCGATCAGGCAGTTCAGCCTGGCTATCTGCCTGCGCAGGTTCCGCTTCTCGAGCGGGTTGTCGACGTGGCCGATCACCATCTGGAAGCGAAGGTCGAAGTACTTCTTCCTGAGCTCCTCGCGCTTGGCTACGAGCTCGTCGAGCTTAAGCTCCTTGAACGAGTTCTTCATGCGATCACTCCAACTCCATATCGGCCCGGACCACGAACTTGGTCTTGATGGGCAGCTTCGAACCGGCCAGGCGCATGGCCTCGGCGGCGGTCTCGCGCGGCACGCCGGCGAGCTCGAACATCACCGTGCCGGGCTTGACCACGGCGACCCACCACTCGGGGCCGCCCTTGCCCTTGCCCATGCGTACTTCGAGCGGCTTCTTGCTGTAGGGCTTGTCCGGGAAGATCCGGATCCACAGCTTGCCGCCGCGCTTGATGTAGCGGTTGAGCGCTACGCGCGCCGCCTCGATCTGGCGGTTGGTAAGCCACATGGGCTCCTCGCAGATCAGGCCGTACTCGCCGAACGATATAGCGTTGCCGGCCTGGGCCTCGCCCTTGGTGCGGCCGCGCTGTACCTTCCTATGCTTGACTCTTTTCGGTGACAGCATCGTTTAGCTCCTCGCCTCGCGCGGGCCACGGGGTCCGCGGTCGCCGCCGCGCGGGCCGCGCGGGCCGCGGTCGCCGCCCCTGTCGCCGGGGCGCTCGCCGGCGTCGCGGCGGCCTCGCCCGGGCATCATGCCGGCGTCCTCTTTCTTATCGCCCATGAGCGCGTTGTCGCCCTTGCAGATCCACACCTTTACGCCGATCTTGCCGTAGGTGGTGTTGGCCTCCCAGAAGCCGTAGTCGATGTCGGCGCGGAGGGTGTGGAGCGGCACGCGGCCCTCCTTGTACTCCTCGGTGCGGCTCATGTCGGCGCCGCCTAGGCGGCCGGACATGCGGACCTTGCAGCCCTGGGCCCCGCCCTTCATGGCGGAGGAGACGGCCATCTTCATGGTCCGGCGGAACGAGCCGCGGCCCTCGAGCTGGCGGCAGATGTTCTGGGCCACGATCTGGCTGTTGGTCTCGACCTTCTTCACTTCCTTGATCTTGATGTTGATCTTCTTGGAGGCGAAGCGCTGGAGGTCCAGGCCGATGCGCTCGATGTTGGCGCCCTTCTGGCCGATGAGCACGCCGGGCTTCGCGGTATGGATGACGATAGTCACCTTCTGCGGATGCCTGACGATCTCGATCTCCGAGATGTCCGCGTTCTTAGCCTCGGGCAGCTCGTACATGCGCTTGCGCAGCGCCAAGTCCTCGTGCAAGGTCTTGGCGTAGTCGCGCGGGTCGACGAACCAGCGGGACTTCCAGTCCTTGTTAATGCCGATACGTAGGCCTATCGGATTTACTTTCTGTCCCACCTTACGCCTCCGCCCTTGCGATTTCGTCGACGACCACCGAGATGTGGCACATCTGCTTGACCAGCATGTCGGCCCGGCCGCGGGCGCGGAACCAGACGCGGCGCATGCGCGGCCCGTCGTTCACCTGGACTTCCTTCACGTAGAGCATGTCCTCGGCGAGCTTGCGGTTCTTGTTGAGCGCGTTGGCCGCGGCGGACTTGACTACCTTGTAGATCAACCTGGCGCCCTTATGGGGCATGTTCTCCAGGATCGCCACGGCCTCGTTGTACGGCTTGTTCCGTACGAGGTCGGCCACGGGGCGGATCTTGGAGGGCGAGCCCATCAGGTACTTGGCGCAGGCCGGAAAACCGGATTTGTTAGCCATATTCGTCACCTATCTCCCGGCCTTCTTGTCCGAACCGGCGTGGCCCCGGAATACCCGGGTGGGAGCGAATTCGCCGAGCTTGTGGCCGACGAGGTTCTCGGTGACGTACACCGGGACCCAGCTCTTGCCGTTGTAGACGGACAGGGTTAAGCCGACCATCTCGGGGATAATCGTCGAGCAGCGGGAGAAGGTCTTGAGCACCTTCTTATCGCCCGCCTTGGAGGCCTCGATGACCTTCTTATAGAGGCTCTTCTCGATGAAAGGGCCTTTCTTGACTGACCTAGACACGTTGGGCTCCTATCCTTTACTTGCGGCGCTTCACGATGAAGCGGCTGGACGGCTTGTGAGGATCGCGCGTCTTGTAACCCTTACAAGGCTGGCCCCAGGGGGTAACCGGCTGCTTGTAACCCTTGCCGCGGCCCTCGCCGCCGCCGTGCGGGTGATCGACGGGGTTCATCGCCACGCCGCGGACGCGCGGGCGCTTGCCCAGCCAGCGGTTGCGGCCGGCCTTGCCGATGCGCTCGTTCATGTGATCCTCGTTGCCCACACTGCCGATGGTGGCCACGCACTTCTTGAACACCAGGCGGAGTTCGTTCGAAGGCAGCTTCAGGGTAACGTAGTCGCCGTCCGTGCCGACGATCAGGGCGCCGGCGCCGGCGGAGCGGGCCATCTGGGCGCCGCGGCCGAGCGTCAGCTCGACGTTGTGCACCGTGAAGCCCACGGGGATGTTCTCGAGGGGCAGGGCGTTGCCGATCTCGATCGGCGCGGCCGGGCCGCTCATGAGCTTTTGGCCCACGGCCAAGCCCTTGGGGGCGATGATGTAGCGCTTCTCGCCGTCGGCGTAGTTGAGGAGAGCGATGTTCGCCGAGCGGTTCGGGTCGTATTCGACCGTCGCCACGGTAGCGGGCACGCCGTACTTGTCGCGCTTCCAATCCAGCTCGCGGTACTTCCGCTTGTGGCCGCCGCCGCGGCGGCGGCTGGAGATGCGCCCGTTGGAGGCGCGGCCGCCGGAGGAGCTCTTACCCTTGGTGAGCGCCTTCTGGGGCTCGTTGCCGACGGTGAGCGCGTCGTTCACCACCTGCACCCGGTGCCTAAGTCCGGGGGTTATCGGCCTAAACGTCTTGATAGCCATAGTATTCCCCTACTCCTTGTCCTACGCGCCCTCGAAGACCTTGATCGCCTCGCCCTTTTTCAGGGTGACGATGGCCTTCTTCCAGGAGGACGTCTTGCCGGCGCGGTAGCGCAGGCGCTTAGGCTTGCCCCCCACGTTGATGACGGCGCAGGAGACCGGGTGCACGTCGAACATGCGCCTGACCGCCTCCATGATCTGGATCTTGTCGGCCCTGGAGTCCACGCGGAAGACGTACTTACCCATCTCGCGCAGCTCGTTGGACTTCTCGCTCAAGACCGGCTCTATAAGTATGCTGTCGTACTGCATCCTTGGCCTTCCTTACTTGTCCGCGTAGAATTCGTTCAGGCCCTTGACCGCGGATTCCATGACGAGCACGGTGCGTCCGTAGAAGAGGTCGTGGGCCCGCAGGCGGTTAAAGGAGAGGAAGTGGAGCCAGGGGATATTGCGCCCCGCGCGCTTCACCATCGCGTCGTCGTCCTTGAGGATGACCACGGTCCGCTCCGCCTTGTCCTGCGGAAGGAGGTTCTTGAGCACGGCGGCCAAGTCCTTGGTCTTGCCGGTCTCAACGGTAAAATCTTCCACCACTTTCATGGAGGAGTTCTGGGCCTTGAGGCTCAGTATGCTCTTCATAGCCAGCCGCTTGGCCTTCTTGGGCATGGCGTACGAGTAATCGCGCGGGTGCGGGCCGAATACGGTACCGCCGCCTACGTAGATCGGGCTCTTGACGTCGCCCTGGCGGGCGCGGCCGGTGCCCTTCTGGCTGTAGGGGCGGCGGTTCGTGCCGTGCACCTCGCCGCGGGTCTTGGTCTGGGCGGTGCCGACGCGGAGGTTAGCCAACTCGTTGTTGATGGCGTACCAGATGACGTCCTCGTTCACCGGCAGGCCGAAGACCTGGTCGGAGAGCTCGACGGTCCGCAGCTCCTTGCCCTGAACGGAAAAGACTTTGCCTTCCATATCAGTCTATCCTCACTTCGCTTTCTTCACGGCCGAGCGAACCACCACGAGGCAGTTGCGCGGGCCGGGCACGGCGCCACGGATCACGATGAAGCCGTTCTCCGCGTCGACCTTCAGGACCTTGAGGTTCTGGACGGTCACGCGCTCGCGGCCCATGCGGCCGGGGAGCTTCACGTTCTTGAAAGTCCGGTGCGGATAGGTGCTCTGTCCGGTGGAGCCGGGCTCGCGGTGGAACTTGGATCCGTGCGTATTGCGTCCGCCTCCGAAACCCCAGCGCTTCATGACGCCCTGGAAACCCTTACCCTTGCTCGTGGCGATCACGTCCACGAAGCGCGTACCCTCGAAAAGGGAAACGCCCAGGGCCTGGCCGACTTCGACCTGGGCCGAGAAGTCGCGCATTTCCTTGACGACCTTCTTGGGCTCGATCCCCTCGGGGAACTGGCCCGCGTAGGGCTTGGTGACATGGGCTTTCTTCATGTCGCGATAACCGAGGACCACGGCGTCATAGCCGTCCTTTTCCTCGGTCTTGCGGCCTACGACCGTATTGGCCTCGACGGCGATGACCGTGGCCGGCGAAAGCCGCCCGGTATCGTCGAAGACCTGGGTCATGCCGATCTTCTTGCCGATTAATGCTAGCATCGGTTACTCCTAAGCGTTGAAAGGTACGGTACGAAACCGTCCTTTTACTGCTTGATTTCCACGTCCACGCCGGCCGGAAGCTCGAGCTTCATCAGCGCGTCCATGACGTCGGCCGTAGGGCTAAGGATGTCGATCAGCCGCTTGTGCGTGCGCATCTCGAACTGCTCGCGCGCCTTCTTGTGCACGTGCGGGGAGCGCAGTACGGTGTACTTGCTGATCTTAGTCGGGAGCGGAATCGGCCCCGATACCTTAGCGCCGGCTTTCTGCACGGTGCTGACGATAGACTTCGCGCTCTCGTCGATGAGACGGACGTCGAAACCCCTAAGTCTGACACGGATCCTGTCTTTCATGTGTCCTCCAAAGATCGCTTGCGCAGGCGCCGTCGGACCGTACCCTGGCGGGCGTGTCCGAAAACCCATACGCTCGGGGTCGTGGAACCCCGCGGCGCGTGCCGCCGAAGGCGGTTCGCGGCTACCCGTCCTTCGCGGACGCCACGGCGTCCAGACGGATAGCTAGCGGATGATGCAACAGAGCGGATAAAATGTCAAGGGGCGCGAAACGCCGCGGAACGATGCCGCGACGTTTCGCGCCCCGGAGGGAGCGTCCCGGCGGCTTACTTCTCCCGGTCGGTCATGCCGCTTATGAATTGCTTCTGCATCACGACGACGACCAAGGCCGGCGGGATCAGCGCTAACAGCGTCGTAGCCATGACGATCTGCCACTCGATCTGCACGTCTGCCCCCGACAACATGCGGTTAATGCCGATTAAGACGGTATAGTATTCCGTCTTCGTGGTGATGAGCAACGGCCACAGGTACTGATTCCAACCGTAAATGAATTGGATGACGAACATAGCGGCGATCGGCGTCCTCGTCATGGGGAGGAGGACGTGCCAGAAGAACTGCATGGGCGACGCGCCGTCGATCTGAGAAGCCTCGGCCATCTCCTTCGGTATGCTCTTAAAATATTGCCTGAACAGGAATACCGCCGTCGCGGACACGACCATCGGTAGGATGAGGCCGGCGTAGGTGTTTAACAGCCCTAGGTCCGAGATGACCTTGTAGGTGGGCATGATGCGCACCTCGACGGGGAGCATCAAGGTAACGAAGATGCTCCAAAAACAGAACGAGCGAAGCTTGAAATCGAAGAATACGATAGCGAAGGCCGCGAGCAGCGAGACGACGATTTTACCTATCGAAATGCCGAGCGCCATGATAAGCGAGTTCTTGAGCATGGTCAGGGCCGAGGCCCCCAAGTTCTTGGATCCTTCTAGGATAGCCTCGCCGTAGTTCTTAAGGAAATGCGGCCCCGGCGTTAAAGGCATAGGCGCGGCCAGGATCTCGGCGCTCGTATGCGTCGAGGCGTTGAAGACGAGATAGATTGGGAACGCGATCACCACGATCGCCAACCATAGCCAGATATTCGGTACGAAGCGCCGTAAGCGCGAATGTTCAGTCATAGTCCGCCCTTCCCTAGTAGTTCACCCGGCGCTCGATGAAGCGGAATTGGAATACGGTGAGGAGTATCACCATAATCATCAGGATGACCGACTGAGCCGACGAGCCGCCCAAGTCCAGGTTGATGACGCCATCCCGCCAGACCTTGTACACCAGGATACTGGTAGCCTTGCCAGGGCCGCCCGCGGTGACCTGGTGGATGATCGGGAAGGTCTCGAAGAACCCGTACACGAGGTTCATGACGAGCAGATAGAAGGTCGTGGGCGAGAGTAGCGGGAAGACGATAGTCCAGAAGCGCCGCGTAGGCCCGGCCCCGTCTATGGCCGCCGCCTCGATCAGGTCGTTCGGTACGCTTTGAAGCCCGGCGAGGAAGAAGACGAAGTTATATGATATCTGCTTCCACGCGGCGGCGAGCGTGATGAGCAGGAAAGCCTGCCCGGAGTTCAAAAGGTGCTGCCAATCGACGCCGAGCCTGTGCTTTAGGAACCAGGCGATGACGCCGACGTTCGGATTGAACATGAAAAGCCAAAGTACGCCGGCGACCATGGTGGCCACGGCATACGGCCATATCAGCATAGTCTTATAGAAGGTGCCGAGCCTAAGCTTCTTATTCGCCTGCGTGGCCAAGAACAAGGCCGTGACCATGGCCAGGAGGGCCACGCATACCGCGAACGCTACCGACACACGGAACGATTCGCCGTAAGAGTACGAAGGCTCGGTAAACAAGCGGGTATAGTTCTGCAATCCTACGAAAATCACCCGTCCGCCGAACGGATCCTGTAGGAAGAACGATTGCCAAAGCGCCTGCGCGGAAGGCCAAAAGAAGAACACGAACACGATGACCATCTGCGGTAGCACGAGCAAGTACGGCAGGAACTTGCCCTTAAACTCATATTGGTTCGCCATAGACCTTCCCGTATGCAGCTTACAAGACTAGAGCCCCCACGCCTAAAAAGCCAAGAGCCCCGCGGCTAAAACCAGCCGCCCTTGACCCGCGCGGCCCCCTTAGGGGAGCGCCGGGTCGAAGGGCGGCCGTTATCGCCGCGCGCCGCCAAAGCGGCGCGTCGGCGATAAAGATCGGAAGAGCACACGTCTGAACTCCAGTCACCGAATACGATC
>CALKWG010000273.1 GCA_938004315.1 uncultured Spirochaetaceae bacterium | reverse complement strand
GCCCTGCTCGTCCTCGCGGCGGGCCTGGCCAGCGTCAGGCTGGGCCGCAGCCTGGCCGCGCCGGTCCTACGGCTCTCCGAGGCGGCGGAATCATGGGCCGCCGGCCGCCTGGACATCCGCGCCGCCGACGTGAGCGACCCCGAGTTCGCCGCCCTCGCCGGTACCATGAACGCCATGGCCGAGGAGCTCGAACGCAGGATACGCGAGACGGAGAACCGCAAGGCCGAGCTCGGCGCCGTGCTGGCGTCGCTGGGCGAAGGGGTAATCGCCGTGGACGACGGACTCCGGCTCGTGCTGGCCAACCCGCGCGCGGCGGAGCTCCTAGGCGCGTCGGCGCTCGAGGCGGGCGATTCCATCCTCCGCTCTACCGGCAGCGCCGACCTTGAACGCATCGCCGCCGCCTGCGTGCGCGAGCGGACCATGATCCGCGAGGAGTTCACCTACTACGGCCCGGAGACCAGGACCCTCATGGCGTACGCGGCGCCGTACAACGTCGAGGGCGCCCGCGACGGCGCGGTCATCGCGCTGACCGACTTAAGCGCCATCCGGCGCCTCGAGCGCGTGCGCAAGGATTTCGTCGCCAACGTGTCGCATGAGCTTCGGACGCCCATCACCCTCATCAAAGGCTTCGCCGAGACGCTCGAATCGGAGGAGATGAACGACGGGGAACGGAGACGTTTCACCGCGATCATCCGCCGGCACGCCGACCGCATGGCCTCCATCATCGAGGACCTGCTCACCTTGGCCCGCTTGGAGGTGGGGCAGGAGGGCCGCGGACCTGAGAGCTTCGAGGAGCTCGACGCCGCGGAGCTCGCCCGGGCGGCGATCGAGTCCGCCCGGCTCGAGCTGGAAAGCAAGGAGGCGACGGTCGAGCTCCAATGCCCGACGGGGCTTTCGTTCCGCGCGCACCCCGGCCTGGTAGAGCAGGCCTTGGTCAACCTGGTCGCCAACGCCGCCAAGTACGGCCCGCGCGGGGGCTTCATCGAGCTGACCGTACGTCCAGCGGAGCATGAAGGCCGGGCCTTCCTGCGCTTCGCCGTCAAGGACCGGGGCCCCGGCATCCCCGATAAGGATAAGAGCCGGCTATTCGAGCGCTTCTACCGCGTCGACCGGGCCAGGAGCCGCGAACTCGGCGGCACGGGCCTCGGCCTGGCTATCGTCAAGCACATCGCCTTGATCCACGGCGGCACGGTCGGCGTCCGAACGCGCAAGAAGGGCGGGAGCGAGTTCTACCTCTATTTCCCGGTCGAGCGAGCCGCCCAGACGGCCTCGCCCTCGGGCGACAGCCCCGCGGAGAGCTCGTAACCGAAGCCTAACCAACGTGCGCTAACGGCGCCGAGCCTTACGGCCGCCCGCCCCTCCCCGTCCACCGCGAGCGCCGCGCCGCGGGGAGAAGCCGAAGCCAGGCTACGGCCGTAGAGCGCGGGCGGCAGGCCCGCGAGCGCCTCGTCCCACAACGAGGGTTCCCGTAGGTAATCGGCCCGAAACGCGCCGCCTAGCATGGCGCGGGCGACGGCGTAGGGCTCGAGGCGCCAGGGGTCGGCGGTTCTGGCCTCGACCTCCCGAGCGAGGCGCGACAGGTTGAAGCGGCCAGGCTCGCAGCCCGCGCCGGCCAAGGCCGCGCCGACGTCCGCCGCCCAGCCAGCGCCGGCGCCGAGCCGTAGGAGCGGCCGCGCGCCCTCGTCGACGGCATCCTGGGGCCAGACCGCGCCGTAGGCCTCCGTCCTCCCCGAGCCGAAGCGCGCCCGCGCCATGATGAACGCCGTTCGCGAGCGCGCTAGCCCTATAACGAGCCGCCCCCCGGCCGGGGCCGGGGCCCAGGACGAGCCGCCGTCGGCGCTCAGCTCCCAACCGTCCGCCTCCGACCAAGCGGGAGGCGGGTCGGGAAGCTCGACGATAACGGGGAGCTCCGCCGCCGCCAGCGTACAGGAGAGCGCCGCCGCGACGAGGGCGAGCGCGCAGGGAGCGAGCGCCCAGAGCGCCGCCGCCAAGCGCCTTTCGCCGATCGTTTTTCCGTTCATATCGCCGCTACGCCGCGGCGAGGCCCGCCGCTTGCGCCAGGCGCCGCTTTAGGACATAATTGCGCCGTATGAGCGCCGACTACCTTGAGCGGCTAGATAAAGCCCTCTTCGCCAAAATGGAGCTGATGGATCGCTCAGAGCTCAAGCAGCTCAAGGACGACTACAAGCTGTACCAGACGGCCTTCCAGGCCATCTACAACGTGCTCCTCAAGAAGGGCCTCATCCACGAAGACCCGTACAAGTACGAGCTTAAGATCTCCGAGGTCGTGACCCCGCCCGAGGGGCCCTTCGCCGAGAGCGAGAAGCTCGACCAGATGTGCATACGCCTGTCGCAGTTCGAGTCGTACCTCGACTTCCTCAATAACTATTATCAGTTCAGCGTCGAGTTCCTCACCATGGCGCGCATCAAGCGCCTGGCCTCGCTCACCAAGTACTTCAACTTCATGCAGTTCTCCGACGGCAGCCCCCACATCAACACGCGCTACTTCGCCGAGATCGTCAACATGGTCCGCAAGGGCACCGACCCGCTCTCCACCGGCATCGTCAACGAGGCGCTCCTACAGCTAGACAAGGCTTCGCGGAAGATTTTCCAGACCCTGAAGGACCTGACGCTCGTCCATAAGGAGCGCTATAAGCTCGAGCTCAGGCGCCTCGTTACCGCGGGCATGGCCATCGAGCGGGACTACGCCGTCACCCATCGCGAAGAGCTGACGCGCAAGGTTAAGCAGCGATGGATGGAGATAGCAGGCGACCGGCCCTTCTATCCCGAGCTCGTCGACGAGATCATCTCGGAGGACTTCGGCTCCGACGGCGAGGCGCTTCAGGACGAGATACTGGGCAAGCTCGCGGTCAAGGAAGAGCGCAAAAATCAGAAGGCGGAGCGCAACTTCAAGGCCATCGTCATGGACGGCGCGCGGACGCTCATCGCCTCGGGCTTCCAGTTGGCCGACGCGGCCCAGAAGCTCCAGGACAACCAGCTCCTCCTCGAGTCGCAGGATAAGTCGTTCATGACCAAGGTACGGCGCGCCCTCAGGCAGATGATGGGCAAGCGCGCCGAGCACGTCGTCCATGACGTCGACTACATCGACCCCGTGACGAGCGAGCGCAAGAGCGAGGAGATCGACTTCACCGCCCTGATGGACGAGGTGACGAAGCGCGCCCAAAGCCTCTCGGCTATGATGTCCAGGAACTCGGCCGCTTCTAAGCGCCTGGAGGGCGCCACCGAGGAGCAGGCCTACAAGTTCCTGGAGAAGGGCATAGAGGACCTGCAGGCCTACCACCGAAGGCTCTTCGCCCTCGACGAGTTCTTTAAGGGCGCCGTCACCGACCCCGAGATTAAGGGGCGGGTTCGATCCATAGGCGTCGAGCTCGGATCCGTGAAGAACGCCATCATCAAAGCCAACCAGAAGCGCCATGAGTATATAGCCCAGAAGGAAGAGCTCGAGCAGATGAAGCGCCTCGGCATAGGCGACGCGTAGCGCCGACGGCCTCATCGCCCCCCCGACGACGTAAGGAGTACGCATGAAACGACGCAGCTCGATATCGGCATGGCTGACGCTCGCCGCGCTCGGGGCCGCGGGGGCCCAAGGCGTCCGGGACGAACTGGTCGTGGGCCTCGGTCCCTACGGCTACGAACTCCACCCCTATCGCAGCGTCTATTCGCACGACATGCAGATCCTGAACGCCCTCTACGAGGGCCTGTTCAGCTACGACCCGGAGACCATGGAGCCAGTCAGGGCGCACGCGGCCTCGTTCGCGAAGTCGCCCGACGGCCTGTCCTGGACCTTCACCCTGAGAGACGGGCTCCGCTGGTCCGACGGCTCGGCTATCGTCGCGCGCGACTATGTCGAGTCCTGGCTATACCTCCTGCATCCCGACACCAAGGCCGACTTCGCCGTCTTCCTGGACGCGGTCAAGGGCGCCCGGGATTACCGCACCGGCCGGAACGACGATCCCGGCTCGGTGGGCGTCTCCGCCCAGGACGATCGCACCCTCATCGTCGAGCTCGAGTCGCCGACGGCCTACCTCACGCGCCTCCTCTGCCACGCCAGCTTCGCCCCCGTGCCGCCGTCCATGCGCGTACCACGAGGCGCCGCCTTAGGCGCGTCGGGCGCGCCGCCTCAGGTCAGCGGCGGCCCCTATCGCCTCGTGAGCGCGGCCGAGGGGGAGATCGTCATGGAGCGCGACCCCCTCTACTGGGACGCGCCCTCGGTAGCCATCCCCCGCCTGCGTTTCCTCTTCTTGGAGGACGAGGCCGAGGCGACGGGCCTTTATAACGACGGCGAGATACATTGGCTCATGGACATGGCCGATACCGAACTCCTGTGGTTCCAAGACGACATCCAGTTCGGGCCCAATTTCGGCACCGGCTACTATTTCTGGAACGCGAACGAGCGCCCCTGGAACGACGCTCGCATACGCCGGGCGCTGGCCCTGCTCATCCCCTGGGAGCGTATTCGGAGCGAGGAGCGATACTTCGCGCCGACGGCCACGCTGATCCTGCCCTTCGCCGGCTACGAATCGCCCGCCGGCATCGAGGCGCGCGACGCGGCCGAGGCCAAGGCCCTCCTAGCCCGGGCCGGCTACGCCGACCCGTCCCGGCTCCCTACCCTGCGCCTGGCCGTTCCGGGCAGCCCGAGCCACCGGGAGAACGCCGAGCTCATAGCCGCGGCCTGGGCCGAAGTCGGCATCCGCGCCGAGCTCGTCTTCCCGACGCCCGGCCAGAGCATGGACGCCCTGCGCGAAGCCGGCTGGGACCTCTCCTTCAGCTCATGGATAGGCGATTTCGCCGACCCGGCGGCCTTCCTCCTCATGTGGACGAGCGACTCGAGCCTCAACCAAGCCGGGTACCGCAGCCGGCTTTACGACGAGCTCGTGCGCGAGTCGTCGGCGACGGAGGGCAAGGAGCGCCTGGCCGCCCTGGCACGCGCGGAGGCCAAGCTCCTGGCCGACGCGATCGTGCTGCCGGCCTACCACAGCCTCTCGTTCGACGTGATCAACCTCGAGCTCGTCCGCGGCTGGTACGTCAACCCGATGGACGTCCATCCCTTCAAGGCGCTGTCCTTCGGGCAGCCTAAGGCCCGGCCCTTCGTGGCCGCCCTACAAGGAGAATAAAACTATGAATCCCGTCCGCGGCTTCCGCCGGCTCCTCGGCGTCCTCCTCTTCGTCTTCATGGGCCTGCCCTTAAGCTTAGGCGGCCTCTCGCTCCTATCGATGCGCGGCTGGCTCGTGGACGAGGCGAAGTACCTGTCCCTGGTGCAGGACGCCCGCTTCGAGCGCCTGATCACGGCCCCCGAGCTGGCCTCGAACGCGCCGGCCAGCTTCAGCCTGGGCGAGGGCCTCCCCGAGCTCCAGGGCAAGGCCGCCGTCAGCGCCCTGCAAGAGGCCATCCCGGCGAAGGCCGTCGTCTCCGCCGGCGAGGCGGCCGTACGCGGTTTCTTCCGCGCGCTTGAGCGGGGCGAAGGCGTCGTCACGATGGATTTCTCGGCCCTGAGCGCCGAGCTCGAGCGGGCTAAGCCGGCCCTGGCGGAGGCCTACCGCGCCCAGACCGGCCAAGCGCTCCCGGCCCAGGCCATACCGAGCCTGCCGGCTACCCTGAGCTTCCCCCTGGAGCCGGACGGCTCGGGCCCCAGCTGGGACGGCCGGCCCACGAACTTGGCCGCCATGCGGGCCGGGCTGAACGCCGCGTCGGTCTGGATGGTCTTGGCCGGCGCGGGCCTTTGCGTAGCCAGCGCCTTCATAGGCGAGGACTCCTGGCGCCGCCGCGCCGCCGCGCTCGGGAGCCGGGTCCTCGGACCCGGTATCTTCGTCTCGGTCATAGGGCTCTTGCCCCATTTAGTGAACCCGGCGGGGCTCGTCGGACGCTCCCAGATCTCCGGCTTCTCCATGGCCCAGTTCCCGGCCCTGACCGAGTACCTCAAGTTCGCCGCCGCGAGCCTGACCGGCGGCTTCCTCGTCGTAGGCCTCTGGACCGTGGGAATCGGCACGGCGCTCGCCAGCTCGAAGTTCCTCCTGCCGTCCGGAGAGGACGAGACGGAGCTCGAGGCGTGAGCCGAGCGGAGGCGGCCGGCCAGGACGGGTTCCTCCGCAGCCTGGGTTTCCCCAGCATGCGGGTGCACCATTCGTACGACCACTTCGACTTCACGCGCCCCGGCAGGCGCATCCTGGTGATCGGCCCCATGGGCTCGGGCAAGACCGAGTTCAGCGCGCGCATCTGGCGCGACTCCAAGGTGGCGCTGCGCAAAGGCGAGCGCGTAGCGGCCTTAACGAGCACGGCGGGCGCCGACCGTCGGCGCCTGCACTTCGTGCGCTCGCGCATCGACCGCGCCCGCTTCCCCGATTATCCCGAGGACGCCCTAGCCTACCGCGGCGGCTACGAGCGCTGCGGCGACGATATATCGGCCGCGCGCGACAGCTTCGAGCTCGAGGCCGCCCTGGCCTGCCGCCCGGAGGCCGGCACCTGGATCGTCGACGAGGCCGCCTTCTACGACGAGCGCATCGCTTACCTCATCCGGAACGAGTCGGATACCCGCGGCCTGGTCTTCGTGCTGCCCACCTTGGTACTCAACTTCCGACGCGAGATCTTCAACCACACGGCCAGGCTGCTCCTAGAGAACGCGACCGACGTCTTCCCGCTCACCGCCTATTGCGAGCACGACGAATGCATAGCCGATTCGCTCTATACCTATCGTTATTACGCGGTGGAAGGCCGTGAATGCCCGGCCCTCTACTTCGACCCGCTCATCATCATAGGCGGCGACCGGGCCAAGGACGACCCGCGCGAGCCGAACTACTGCACGCGTTGTGACGAGCACCACTACCTACCGGGCAAGGAATACACGTTCTTTACCTTGAAGCCTTTAGGCGAGGCGGCCTCGCGCGGCGAGATCAAGCCGCTCTTAGCCGAGCTCTCCGCCGTGGCCGGCGACATCGAGAGCTCCCGGCTCTACGCCAGCTTGAAGCGCCTGCACCTGGAAGGGCCCGATCCGCGCCCGCAGAATATGGCCGCGCTCGAGGTCCCCTGCATAGCCGAGAAGGCGCTCTGCTACCTCTACGCCGAGCAGAACCTGCTGTCTGCCGACCAACTTAGGCGCATCGCGGCCGACCTGGGGCTCGACCGCGAGTACCTGGCCAAGCGACTAGCCGACAACCGCCGGCCGCTCGAGCTTTAGCCGCGGAGCGGAGCGCCTAGACGCCTAAAACCAACTTGGCGGTCGTGAAGTAGATAAGGAGCCCGGTGATATCCACCACGGTGGTAAGCGCCGGGCTGGCCACCAAGGCGGGGTCCGCCCCGAAGCGCGCCGCCGCCAAGGGCAGGGCCGCGCCGAGCACCGTGGAGCTGATCACCTGCAAGGTCAGGGCTAGGGCTATGGCCAGGCCCACCATGGGCAAGGTAATGCCCTCGGGCAGGCCAGCGCCGGCCGGTATCAGGTATACCCGCAGGAAGGCCACCGCCCCGAGCACCAGGCCGAGGAGCAGGGCCACGCGGAACTCCTTCCACAGCACCTTGAACGCGTCGCGCGGCGTAATCTCCTTTAAGGAGAGCGCCCGCACGACCATGGTGGCCGCCTGGCTGCCGGTGTTGCCGCCGGTACCCGCCAGCATGGGCATGTAGAACGCGAGGATCATGAGGTTCATGAGCGTGCTCTCGAAGCCCTGCAGTATCGCGCCCGAGATTAAGCCGAAGGCCGCCAAGGCCACGAGCCAGATCACGCGGTTCTTGAAGTGCGACAGGGTCGGGGTCTGTAGGTAGCCGGCGTCGTCGTGGCCGCCCGCTATGGCCATGAAGCGCTCCATGTCCTCGGTGTGCTCGTCCTCCATGGCGTCCATGGCGTCGTCATGGGTGATGAGGCCGACGAGCTCGCCGCCCGAGCCCAGCACCGGGATATCGACCAGGTCGTAGTGCGACAGCTTATAGATCGCCTCGGCCTGATCCTCCGCCGCCCCGACGCTCGGCACCTGGTCGTCCATGATGGCCTCGACCGGGCTCGAGGGCTCGGCGAGGATCAGGTCGCGCAGGGTAACCTTACCGAGGAGCCTACCGGCTCCGTCGACGATGTAGCTGTTATAGACCGATTCCTTGTCGTGGGCCTCGGCTCGTATCTTGGCCATGGCCTGGTCGACGCTCAAGCCGGCGGGCAGGGCGATATACTCGGAGGTCATGACCGAGCCGGCGGTGCCCTCCTCGTAGGAGAAGAGCCGTTCGACCTCGGCGCGGTCCTCGGCGTCCAACTCCGCGACGACCTCGTCCATCTGCTCCTGGGGCAGGGCCTTGAGGAGGTCGACGCGGTCGTCGGGGTCCAGGCTAGACGAGAGGGCGGCTAGCTCCGGCGCGTCGAGCAGGGCGGCCAGCTCGGCCTGGTACGAACCGGGCAGCTCGCTCACGACGTCGGCGCGATGCTGCTCGTCCAGGCGCTGGAGGAGGATGAGCGCCTCAGCGGGCTCGAGGGCCTGCAGGAGCTCGGCGACGTCGGCGGGGTGGCATTCGCCGAAGAATTCGACGACGCCGTCTAATTGGCCATCTTGGATGGCGGCCCGGAGATCGGGCGCTAAGAGTTGATCGAGCATAGTTTCCTCCGCGGGGCCCCGGGCCGGAGGAAACGCCGCGCGCGCTCATGCGCCCGCGCGTAACGCTACGGCAGGGACCTATCGTACCTAGATGATGGGTAGGGTTCCGGGGGCTGTATGGAGCCGTCGGAATCGTTCATGCCGTAGCCTGCCTTTCGATCGGGATCGGCGCGCCGCGCGGCTCGCCTATGGGTACTATACGGAGGGGATGGGGGGCGGTCAAGGCGGAAAATGCGGCGGCTCGTAATGACGTCGCCTCGACGCGCGGCCGCGCCTACGCGAGCTCAGGATGCTACGAAACCGCCCCCGCGCCAAGCCGCCAGCAAGGCCCCCAGCTTAACCCTATCGCGGGTGCGGAGGTCGAAGCCGTGGGCCAGCGCGTAGGCGCGTAGCGACTCGAGGGCCGGGTAGTAACCGCCCAGACTCGCGGCCGCCGCGGCCAGTTCGTCGCGGAAGCGATCGGAGTTATAGAGGCTATCCAGGAGCTCCTCGATGCCCTTGAGGGCGCCGAGCTCGGCGGCAGAGATCGCGTCCGTGGCCAGGACCTCGTAGGGCGGCGCGGCCTGGAACGAGGCGCCGAAGGCCGCGGCTCCTTCGCGAAGCGCCGTGCCGGGTATGCCTTTTAAGAAGCCCAGCTGAACGTGCCCCGCGCCCAGCGCCATGAGCTCCTCGAGGGAGGCGGCCACGGCCGCCCTGCCCTCCCCCGGGAGGCCGGCTATCAGGTCCAGATGTACCGGCGCGTTCCCTAAAGCGACCAGGCGCCGTATCGCCTCCCGCTCGCGCTCCCAGTCGCCGCCCCGGCCTATGGCCGCCCTGGTAGCGGCGTGCACGGTCTGCACGCCGAGCTCGAACTGGAAGAGGCCCGCGGGCGCGCGCTCGAGCAGCTTAAAGTCCTCGTCGCCGAGCAAGGCCGGATGGAGCTCGAAGTGATAGCGGGTCGGGCGCCCGGCCCCGATCCGTATGAGCCGCTCCCAGAGCTCGCGGGCGCGCTCGGGCCGGGCGTTGAAGCTGCGGTCCACGAGCTTCACCAGGGCCGGCTCCCGGGCGGCGATGAGCTCGAGCTCCGCGCCCGCGGCCGCGGCGTCTTTTTCATCCAGCTTCTGGTCGCCGCGCGAGGAGAGGCAGTAGGCGCAGCGGAAGGGACAGCCGCGGCTGGACTCGTAATAGATATAGCGACGCTCGAGGGCCGTAAAGTCTTCGTCGCGGTACGGGAAGGGTACCGAGGCGAAGGGTACGGGCGGGGCGTCCAGGACGCGGCCGGGGAAGGCGGCAAGGTCGAAGCGGGCGGCGGCCAGGGCGGCGGCCGCCCCTTCCGCCTGGCCGCGGACCGCCAAGTCGAGCTCGGGTAGGGCGCCGAGCCAAGCCGCCGCGTCGTAGGCGACCTCCGGACCGCCGGCGACGATACCGGCTCGCGGCAGGAGCTTCTTTATATCGGGTATTATCGCCTTGAAGAGCTCGGCGTTCCAGATATAGGCGGAGATCATGATCAGGTCCGGCTCGGCCCGTGCCATATCCCGCGCCAGGTCGATGCGCCGCTCGTTGATCTGATACTCGCGGAGTTGGACAGCGAGCCCGTGCGCGCCGGCTTGGGTCTCGACCGCGTTACGAAGGTAACGTAGGGCCAGGGAGGAGTGGGTATAGCGGGCGTTCGCCGTAACGAGGAGGATGCGCTTCATCGCGCCCAGTATAGCCCGATACGCTTGCGCGAGGCGCCCCCTTAAGGCCACAATCGCAGGTAGAGGAGCGATGACGATGAGCAAACCGGATGAAGCGCCCCGCGACCCCCTCCACGGCGTGACCCTCAAGGCCATGGTCGAGGACCTGGTCGCAGAACTCGGCTGGGAGGGGCTGGCGGCCAAGGTACCGGCCCGCTGCTTCAGCCTGAACCCGAGCGTCCAGTCCAGCCTGACCTTCCTACGGCGCACGCCTTGGGCGCGGGAGAAGATAGAGAAACTGTACCTCTGGACCTTCCATCGCCCCTTCGTCCATAAGAAGCACCGCGATAAGGTCGAGGCCGCCAAGGCGGCCCGCGAAGCGGACCCGAAGCCGGAACCCGAGAGCGGTGGGCGCGGATAGGCCCCTGGCCGCATTTTCCGCCCTGGTCGCCGCCGGCGGCAGGGGCTCGCGCCTAGGCGGGGCCGACAAGCTCTACCTGAGCCTCGGAGGCCGTCGCCTGGCGGCCTCCCTCATCGAAGCGCTTGAGCGCGACTTTAGCGAGGTCCTGGTGGCGAGCGCCCGGCCGGAGGCTTTCGAGGGCCTTCCTGCGCGGGTTATCGGCGACGAGCCGGGCTACGGCGGCCCGCTGGCGGCCCTGCTTTCCGGGCTCCGCGAGGCTAAGAACCCCTGGCTCTTCTTCATAGCCGTCGACATGCCAGGCTACGACCCTGCCTGGGCGAGGCATCTGGCCGGACGCGCTGCCCGCGCCGCGGCGGCCGGCTGCTCTCCGGCCGCCGTCGCGGCGGCCCAAGGGCCCTACTTCCAACCCTTCCAGGCTTTGTACCACCGGCGCTGCCTGGACCTGGCTCCGGCGGCCGAAGCCGGGCCGTACGGACGGGCCCGCTCGCCGCAAGGGCTCTTGGCCGGGTCGCCCGTCGAGCTCGTACCCGAGGCGGAGCAGACGCCGTTCAAGCCCGAACGTTTATTCATAAACATTAACACCCTAGAAGATTTGGCGGACTGCGAAACTATCTTTGACGGCCGCCGATAGCGGGCCTATACTGTCGGGATGGACCGACGCGATACCATCCTAGGTAACTTCCATGAAACCCAACGGCTCTCCGGCGCCAACTGGCTGAGCCCGGAGGCGCTCAAGGCGGCCGCCGCGCGCTACGGCCTCTCGGGAGCGGCCGTCAAGGGCGTAGCCAGCTATTACTCCATGCTCAGCTTAAAGCCTCGCGGCCGCACGCTCGTGCGGCTCTGCGCCTCGCCCGTCTGCCGCATGGCGGGCTCGCTCGACCTCCTTCCCGTAGCCGCCGAGGCGACGGGCGCGGAGCCCGGCGGCAGCTCCGCCGACGGGGCCTTCAGCCTGGAGACGGTTCAATGCCTAGGCCGCTGCGCCGGCGCCCCGGCGATGATGGTAGGCGAGACCGTCTACGGTAGGCTCGATCCGGATCGCGTCCGGGCCGTCATAGCCGCCGCGCGGGCCAAGGACGCAGGAGGATCGGTAGGCGCCTCCTCCGCATCGCGTGAGCTCGAGCAGGCGGCCTACGCCGCGCATATCGGCCCCGGAGCCGCTCCCTGCGCGGGCGAACCCTGCACCCCCGCCCCCGCGCCAGGCGACGTGGCCGACGCTCCGGGCGCCGCCCCGCGCGTCGCCCTGCGCTACCCCCGGCTAGCCGACCCCGTGAGCGCGCGCGAGTACGAGCGCGCCGGCGGCTACGCGGCGCTCAAGAAGGCCCTCGCGAGCCCGCCGGAGGAGCTCGTCTCCGAGTTCACCCGGGCTAAGGTCCGCGGCCGCGGCGGCGCCGGCTTTCCCACCGGGCTTAAAGAGCGGGCCGCGGCAGGCTCGGCCTGCTCGGACGAACCCGGTTGCGAGCGCTTCGTCGTCTGCAACGCCGACGAGGGCGAACCGGGCACCTTCAAGGACCGCATCATCATGGAGCGCTCCCCCCAGCTCGTCATCGAGGGCATGATCATCTCCGCCTACGCCGTCGGCGCCAGGCGCGGCTTCATCTACCTGCGCGGCGAATATTACCTGGCTATCGAGCGCATGAAGGCGGCCATAGGCTCGGCCTACGGCGCTGGCTACTTAGGCTCGCGTATCCTGGGCACCGATTTCTCCTTCGACTTGGACGTCCGCGTCGGCGCCGGATCGTATCTATGCGGCGAGGAGCTTACGCTCATAGAATCGCTCGAAGGCAAGCGCGGCTATCCGCGCATAAAGCCGCCCTTCCCCGCCGAAGCCGGGCTCTGGGGCAAGCCCACCCTGGTCAACAACGTCGAGACCTTAGCCGCCCTGCCTTGAGATCGGAAGAGCACACGTCTGAACTCCAGTCACCGAATACGATCT
>CALKWG010000272.1 GCA_938004315.1 uncultured Spirochaetaceae bacterium | reverse complement strand
ACGGCGGCGATCACGGTGCCGTCCGTGGCGCGCTCGCGTCGCGGGCTCAGGCGGCGTGAGCCCCCGTCATCCGTCATCGGCACAGCGACTGGGATGGCGGCCGGCACGGCGCTTAGCGTGACTTTCGGCCGAGTAGAGACGCCCCCTCGTAAGCGCCCCGGCGCCCAGGCGCGCGCCCAGGCCGAGCGGATCGAGTCCAGGCCTTGGGCGAGGCTCGCGGCCGGTAGGAACTCCGCCTGCCCCGGGCCTAGCTCGTCGCGCTCGACGCGTAGGTACGCGGCGCCGCCGAGGGGATCGAGGGCGAGCCGCAGAGCCTCGCGCAGGCCCTCCGTCGGCGTCGGGCACAGGAGCAGGGCTTCTATCTCCAAGGCGCTATCGCAGGCGCTTTCTACGGTACGGGATACCGCGGCGGCGCGGGCCAGGGCTAAGGCTAGACGCGGGGCTAGGCCGGAGGCGTCTATATATTCGTCGAAGGCCGGGGACGGGATCTTAATCGCCCGGGCTTCGCTTCGCTCGCTCACGCCTCGGCTCCGGCGGCGCCGAGTTCCCCGGGCCCGCCCGTCTTTAGCACGAGCACGTGCTGGAAATGATCGACGACGTCGTAGCGCGCTACCGCTATACGCATCAAGGCGGTGCCCGGCGCGTCGACGAACTCGGTCAGTTCGGGGTATTTCGCCAGATACAGGGACCGATAGGGCTCGCGTTCATTATCCTCGAGCTCCCGCGCCTCGCCGGCGGCCTCGACGCCGATGACGTCCATGAGGTCGTCGATGCGCTCACGACGGTCATCCGAGAAAAACGCCGCTTCGGGTCGTTTCTCAAGGTAGGCGTATTTCCGCGTACTCCTCGGCGTAGCGAAGACGAGGCTCTTTAGGTCGTCCGCGGATACGAAGGAGACGATAGACAGATGCGGCCGCCCCGTATCGTCGCGGGTGCCCAAGACGCCGAAGAGCTGCCTGGCTAAAAGCCGCTTGACCGAGATCTTCAGGTCGTTATCAGTCATTGGTCTTCCTCCGTTCATGCCATGCTCTTATAGAAATGTAGGTACTCGCTCGCCATAGACTCCAAGGAATAGCGCTCCGCCACGGTGCGCCGCGCCGCCGCCCGTATCGCGCCGACGCGGCCGAGCTCGCCTCCGTACTCGCCGAGTATAGCCCTCAGCTCCCGCCCCAGGGTCGGCGCGTCGCGGGTATCGGCTAAGAAGCCGTTGACGCCGTGCCGTATGTAGCTCGGCGCGCCGCCGGCCAAGGGGGCTACCGCGGGCAGGCCCTCCGCCATCGCCTCCAGGATAGAGAGCCCGAACTCCTCCTTTAGGGAGGGGCAGACATAGAAATCAGGGCCTCCCTCGGGGTTGCGGGCGGAGAACCAGGAGAGCAGGGAGCGCACGGCCTCGTTGGGCTGGGCGGGTAGGAGGCAGAGCATAGAAGCGCGTTCCGAGCCGACCGCCGTAAGGATCTGGTCTACGACGCCGCGCTCCTCGGGCGAGGGCCGCTCGTAATCCCCGCCTACCATAACAAGGTTATACCGACGCCATAAATCGCCTGAAGCCCAGGCGCGAGCGAGGTTCGCCTGGCCTTTGGCGGGGTTCAGCCGTCCCACGCATACCAAGGCCGGGCGGTTAAAGCGCGCCGGATCTATACCCGTACCCGCCTGGCCGCTGGACAACAGAGCGGGAAGCCCGGCGTGGGGTACCGACGGCGAGGCCCTTACGCCCTCGTCGACGCCGGCGTAGGCTTTATCGCGGCGGTCTTCAAGCTGGGGATAGTAGGGTATGAGGCTCGTGGCGAAGCTATCCCGCCCTATGGCCATGACGCCTCGGGCCCGGGAGAGGAGCTCGTCGCCTATCCAGATGCGGTTCAGTAGCTCATGAAGCTCGGGGCCGCGCCGCGGGCGGATCCGGCCGTCGGGGCCGCAGACCGATCGATGCGGGTCGGGCGTCAAGGTCAGGGCGAGCGCTATGCCTAAGGAGCGCGCGGCCAGGGCGGACGCGCGCGACGCGTCGTCTATGAAGCGGACATGGAGCGCGCGTGGGCTGACCGGCGCCGAGGCAAGCGCGCGCCGTACCGCCCGCTCTATCCGATGCGCGGCCGCGCTAAAGGCGGCTGGCCCCTCGGCGCCTAGGTAGATCGGCATGCGCCGTACCGTCACCTTGCCTTCTAGCTCGGACTCGCTGAAAGGATAGCCCCGCGCCTTACTGTCGTAGGCTACCAGCGACAGTATAGGCAGGCCTTGAACGCCCAAGGCCGACCCGAGCTCCTTCACCAGCGTCCCCACGCCGCCGCCCGAGCCTTTGCCCGGGCGGCCGGGGTCGCCGTAGAACAGGGTCTGGGCCAGCGGCGCTGCGGTCGTCGCCCCCGGCGGACGCCTCGCTTCGGAACCGGCGCCTAGATCCTCGAGGGCGGCCCGCGCGGCCTCGGCGACGGCCCAATCGTCGCCTTCCTTAAGGAGAGCCCGCATGCGCGGTATGAGCTCGACGAGGCCGGCCGACGCCGCGTAGCCGAGTATATCGATGCGCTCCTCGGCCGACGCGGCCGACGCTAAGGCGCGGGCGGTCGCTTCGGCATCAAAGGGCTTCAGCCCCGCCGCGCCCGCGCAGGCGTAGGCCGCGCGCGTCCCGCCCGGGGCTTCCGACCGCTCGTATAGGGCCTCGTCGGCGCCTTCGCGCCCGCGCAGCGCGTCCGCTAGGTAGCGGTCGATATAGGGCGAATCGCCTAGGCGACCGACGTAGCGGAGCGCTTTCTCGGAGATTCTCGAGCCTGGCTCCCGCGAGGCGGCTCGCAGCTCGATCATCGCCTTAACGATGGTATCGTCGGCCGCGCCGCCGTCGGCCAAGGCCTGCGCTAAGGCCCGATCGGCCGCCTCGTCGCCGGGCGCGTAGCCGAGGTAGAGTTCGTTCCTCAGACGGGCGAAATCGTCCATCGCTTAGCGAAAACGGTCGTCGCGAAGGCCGACTACAGGCCTTGCTTGGCTCGTTTGAGGCCATAGCCCAGGGCGACCAGCGCCACGATGCCGGCGGCTACCGCCGCCGCGACGATGATAGCCATAGTCG
>CALKWG010000271.1 GCA_938004315.1 uncultured Spirochaetaceae bacterium | reverse complement strand
CTCCGGCCTATGCCGCCCCCCTATCCCGAACTCGCCCCCCTCGCGTTCTTCCCCCCCGGCCGCTCCGTCGGCTTCGCGGGGGAGCCCGCCCTCCGATCGGCGGGCGACGCCCCGCCCGAGCGCGCCGGCCCCCTGCCCAGGCTCTCGACGGGCGGTATGAGCTACCTCAGGTACTATACGGCCGAGCTCGGACGCGCCCCCGACGGCAGGGGCGCGTCCGCCGTCCTGGCCCTGCGCCTGGACGAGGGGGCGGAGCGCGCGGCGGCGGCCTTCCAAACGGCGCGCGCGGCCCTGCCCGAGGCAGCCGGCGCGGCGGCCGCGCTTTTGCCGTCCCTGGGCGTCTTCGGCGCCGCGCTCGCCCTGGCCATGCTCGGCCTCGCCGGCACCTTCTCGGCCCTGGCCTCGGACGCCCTCATGGAGCCGCTAGACGCGTTGCACGACGCCGTCGGCAGGTTGCGCGCCGGCCAGGGGCGGGCCGCCTACCTGTCCAAGGCCGGCGACGAATCGGGCCGGCTCATAGCCGAGCTCAACGCCGCCCTCGATAGGCTGGAGCGGGCGCGCGGGGATAGGCTGCGCAACGAAAAGCTCATGCTGTGGCGCGACATGGCCCGTCAGCTGGCCCATGAGCTCCGTAACCCCCTGACGCCCATTCGGCTCTCGGCCGAGCGCGTGCTCAAGCGCTTCCAGGCCGACCCCGCCTCGGCCGGCGACATCCTGGAGCGCTCCATGGGCGCTATCATCGCCGAGACGCGCCATATGGAGGAGCTCCTTACCGAGTTCCGCGATTTCTCCCGATTGCCGGAGCCCCGGCTCCAGACCATGGAGCTCCGCCCCCTGGCCCTCGAGCTCGTACACCTGTACTCAGCCTCCTGGCCGAAGCTGGCCGTGGACTGCTCGGGCATAGCGCCCGGCCTGACCCTCGAGGCGGACCCCGGCCACCTTAAGCAGCTCCTGGGCAATCTCCTGGCCAACGCGGCCGAGGCGACCGAGGGTTCGGGCCGGGTCGCGATCCGGGCCGAGCTTGTCAAAACCGGGGATAGCCATTATTGTAGGCTCGTCGTCGAGGACGACGGACCGGGCATCGGCGCCGACGAAGCCGGCCGCGTCTTCTCTCCCTACTACACCACGAAGCCGACCGGCACGGGCCTCGGGCTCGCGGTCGTGGACCATATCGCCTCGGCCCACGGCGGTTCGGTCAGGCTGGAATCCGAGCCGGGACGCGGCGCGGCGTTCATAGTCGACTTGCCGCTTGAACGCGAGCTACCCGTCGCAGCCGATCGGGGCGCGCCGGGCGAACCCTAACAGGGGGATGACAAACTCGATGCTTGTCATCCCCCTGTAGTGCAATTGCTCGAAAACCTTACGGTTTTCTGTGCAATAGCCACATTAAGGAAGCTGCTGACAAAGGCGCTTTCGCCTTTGTCAGCACCCTGCTAAGGAAAGCGCAGCATGAGCTCCATACTCGTCATAGACGACGAACGCGGCATACGCGAGACGCTTAAAGATATACTCGAGGACGACGGCCATAGGGCTATCCTGGCCGAGGACGCCTTGATCGGCCTGGACCTGCTCGCGCGGGAGAGCGTCGAGCTGGTGATCCTGGACGTGTGGCTGCCGCGCATGGGCGGCATCGACGCCCTCAAGGCGATACGCGAGCGCCATCCCGGGGTCGAGGTGATCGTCGTCTCCGGCCACGCCAGCATCGACATGGCCGTGAACGCCGTGAAGCTCGGCGCCTTCGACTTCATCGAGAAGCCGCTCTCCATAGACCGCGTCGGCACGGCCGTACGCAACGCCGAAGCCCTGATACGCCTGCGGATGGAGAACGCCCGCTTAAAGCGCGCCGCCGCCGGGCCCGACGACATCCTAGGTTCGTCGCCGGCCATCAAGGCGGTGAAGGACCTCATCGAACAGAGCGCCCGCTCCGACGCCCGCGTCCTTATAAGCGGCGAGAACGGCACCGGCAAGGAGCTGGCCGCTAGGCGCATCCATGAGCTGTCCGAGCGCGCTTCCGGACCCTTCGTGGCGGTCAACTGCGCCGCTATCCCCGATACGCTCCTAGAAAGCGAGCTTTTCGGCCACGAGAAGGGCTCCTTCACCGACGCCGTCTCTCGCCGCAAGGGCAAATTCGAACTGGCCCACCGCGGGACCCTCTTCCTCGACGAGATAGCCGACATGTCGCCCTCCGCCCAGGCCAAGGTGCTACGCGCCGTCCAGGAGCTGAAATTCGAGCGCTTAGGCGGCGAGGAGACGATAGAGAGCGACGTCCGAGTTATAGCCGCCTCGAACAAGGACCTGCGCGAGGAGATAGCCGCGGGCCGCTTCCGCGAGGACCTCTATTTCAGGCTGAGCGTCATCCCCATACGCATGCCGCCGCTACGCGAACGGGATGGCGACGTAGCCGCGCTAGCCGAGGCCTTCCTCCGGGAGCATTCGGGCGGACGGGCCAGGCGCTTCAGCCCCGAGGCTATCGCCCTGCTCGAAGGGCACGATTGGCCGGGGAACATACGCGAGCTGAAGAATTGCGTCGAGCGCATAGCCGTGATGAGCGACGAGGACCCCATAGGTCCCGAGCTCGTCGAGCGTCTCATGGGACCGTCAGGCCCCGCCGCGGCGGCCGCTGGAGAGCCCTGCGAACTAGGAAGCCTCCTCGAGCTCAGGCTCGCCGACGCGAAAGAGGAGTTCGAGCGGCGATATATCCTCCACAAACTGAAGGAAGCGGGCTATAATGTCACCAAGGCCGCCGAGGCCATTGGCGTATATCCGAGCAACCTTCACGCGAAGATTAAGAAGCTCGGCATAGAGGCGGGATCATGAAAGAGTTAACGGATAGGCAACGCGAGGTGCTCGACTTCATCGAGCGCTACCACGGCGAGCGGAGCTATCCGCCCACCATACGCGAGATAGCCGAGTTCTTCCGCATCTCGGTCAAGGGCGCCTACGACCACCTGAAGGCCCTTGAGAAAAAGGGGTATATGCGGCTGGGCGAGAACCGCTCCCGCTAGATCGGAAGAGCACACGTCTGAACTCCAGTCACCGAATACGATCT
>CALKWG010000270.1 GCA_938004315.1 uncultured Spirochaetaceae bacterium | reverse complement strand
GCATACGAGGTCGTATTCGGTGACGGGAGTTCAGACGTGTGCTCTTCCGATCTTTCCGTCGGAGGCGAAGAGCTTACCGGCGGCTAAGAAGGCCGCTTCTCCGGGTATGGAAACGCCCTCGGCGCCGTCGGACGCGAGTACGAAGCTGCGGCCGCGCCGGGCGACGAGCACCTTAGAGCCGAGCGCCTGTACGCCATCCTGGCCTATGCCGGCGTAGAGGAGCTTCCCATCGGGGCTTACGAAGCCGTAGGCGCGCGACGACGCGAAGGGCAAGGCCTCGGCCGCGTCTATGGACGCGCGGGCTTCATCGGCCGCGGTCTCGACGACGCGCAGGGCCCAACGGGGCTTGGCGCTCAGCTCGGCCGACAGGGGCTCGGGGAAGACGAAGAAGTAGACGACGAGGGCGGCGCCTAGGAGCAGCGAAACGCCCAGGCGCCATCGCCCTGCATGCTCGGACATGGGACTCCTTTTTAAAAAGCCGCGCGGCGGCTTTTACTAGCCGTCGGGAATGGTATATAGTATCTTCCCATTCCGTCAATAGAAACGATGAATCGAGCCGATGAACGGCGTTAAGGAGAGATGACGAACATGGACATGGACGATCTCATGCGGCGCGCCTTCGAGGCGGCGAATCGCTCGTACTCGCCCTACTCCCGTTTCAGGGTCGGGGCGGCCCTGCTGTGCGAGGACGGCAGCGTAGTCACCGCCGCCAACGTGGAGAATAGGTCCTACGGCTTGGCCATCTGCGCCGAGCGCTCCGCGCTCGTATCGGCCATAGCGCAGGGTAAGCGCGCGTTCAAGGCCCTGGCCATCGCCTGTCCGGACGCCGGCTACGCGGTGAGCCCGTGCGGGGCGTGCAGGCAGTTCATCAGCGAGTTCGTCGGCGCGGATTTCCCGATACGCTTCTCGGGAGGCGCGGGAGACGCCGTCGATTCGACCATGGGCGAGCTCTTCCCCCATGACGCGCTGCACGAGCTCGGCGGGGAGAAGTAAGGATAGTCCGGCGGCGGGTCTTGGTTTCGCCGCCGCGGGAAAGAGCCTAGCGCTTCTTGGCTTCTTCCTCGCGGCGCTTCTGGTCGTTCTCGAGCTTGGCCGACCAGATATCGATCTTCTTTTTCAGTTCGTCGGCCTCGGCGCGCTCGCCGAAGATGGTATGCAGGCGGCGCAAGGCGTTTAAGAAGAGGATGGCCTGCTTAAAATCTTCCATCTTCAACGAGAAGACTTCGTATTTCTCGCGATAGCGGTCCGCCACGACCTGGAACTGACGCTTCACCATGCCCAAATACGCCATGACGGTCATGCGATGCGGCGAGGCGAGGTCCAAATCCTGGTAGGCGCGCTTCAAATCGAGCATGTTCTTGGCGACCACGGCGAACTTGCCCCAGGTCTCCACGAAGGACCATTTCCATTTGGAATTGGCCCCGTAGCCCTCCTCGATCTCGCGTATCGCGAAGCCGATCTTCCTTAGGAGCGCGTAGCGGTCGTCATAGGACGACTCGGCGATATCTTCGAGGTTCTTCTCGTACTCCGAGAACGGGGCGTCGATGAAGCCGGTTACGATGTCTTCGAGATATTTCAGGGCGCGGACGAGCGCCTTGCGGGCGTCGGCCAGGGCGTCTTCGTTCTTAATGCCCATGAGCGAGACCGATAACGAGTTGATCAAGACGTGATAGGACACCTGGGATAAGGCCTCTTCGGCCAGATGAAGCCGCACGTAGCCCTGGCCCTGCCCGCCGGGCTGCTTGAGGAGGTTCTGCAGGGTCTGCTCCTTGGAGGCTATGCCCTCGAGGACGCCCCTATATTCCTTGACCTTCGCGGCGTAGCGGTTCCGTTGCTCCTGCGTTATCTTTGCCATGCCTAATCCCGTGGCCTCCCGTACTTGGCAAGGAGCTCCTCGGCGTGCCCGACGCTGGCCCGCCCCTCGGCGTCGCCCGATAGCATGCGGGCGATCTCCCTCACCCGGCGCTCCCCGTCCAACTTCACGACGCGCGTGAACGTACGTTCGGATTCGACGTATTTCTCGACCTTATAGTGATTATCGGCGCGAACGGCGATCGACGCCAGATGCGTTATGCAAAAAACCTGCTTACGCGTCGCGAGCTCCGACAGATGCTCGCCCACGGCGAGCGCCACTTCGCCGCCGATGCCGGCGTCCACCTCGTCGAAGACCAGCGTCGGCACCTCGTCTGCGCCCGCCAGGACGGTCTTCAGGGCCAGCATGATGCGCGATAGCTCGCCGCCCGAGGCGACCTGGGTGACGGACTTGAGCGGCTCGCCCTTGTTGGCCGAGACCATGAACTCCGGCTCGTCGTAGCCGTAGGGCCCGACGACGAGCTTACCGTCGGCGAGGGGCTTTCGTTCCAGGCGCACGGCGAAGCGCGCGCCGGGCATGCCCAAGGTATGGAGCACGGCCATGCAGGCGGCCTCGAGCGCCGCGCCGGCCTTGGCGCGCTCGGCGCTTAAGCCTTCGGCCAAGGCGTAGACCTCGGCCTCCAGCGCGGCGACCTCGGCCTCCAGCCCGCTTCGGTCGTCGGCCCAGCGCTCGAGCCTGGCGGCGCGCTCGTCGGCGTCCCGCCTATGCTCGAGCACCTCGGCCAGGCTCGGGCCGTACTTTCGCTTGAGCTTTTGGAGCTCGGCCAGGCGTCCCTCGACGGCTTCCAGGCGGCCGGGATCGAAGTCGCCGACGCCGTACGAGCCGAGCTGGGCCGATAGGTCCTCAAGCTCGTAGTAGAGCTCGTCTAAGCGCCGCCCCTGCTCCGCCAAACGCTTGTCGATGGCCGCGGCGGCTTCGAGCTGGGTCCTGGCCTTGCGTAATTTCGATAGCGCGGCGTCGGGCTCGGCTACCAGGCTCTTCACGGACTCGACGGCCGCATAAAGCTTCTCGCGCTGGGAGAGGAGCAGCTCCTCGTCATGCAGGGCCTCGTCTTCGCCGGGCTTAGGGGCGGCCGCGTCGATCTCCTCGACCGCGTAGCGCAGGAGCTCTAACTCGCGGTTCCGCTCCTGCTCGGAGAGGCTCATGCTCTCGAGGAGCTTCTTCTTCTCGCTTAAGCTCGCGTAGCGAACGCCGTAGGCGGAGAGCGCCTCGTCGAGCCCGGCGTAGCGGTCGAGGATTTGCCGCTGGCGCTCCCGCTTAAGGAGGGCCTGGGTGTCGCGCTGGCCATGGAGCTCGGCGATCAGGGCGGCGAAATCGGCCAGGTCCTGCCGTACGACGGGCACGTTCTGTATGTACGCGGCCCCGCGCGCGTTCGAGCGCAGGCTGCGCCGCAGTATGGCCACGCCGTCCTCGGCCTCGATGCCGCGTTCGGCCAGCCACGCCAGGGCTTCCTCGCGGCCGTCCAGGTCCAGCGTGGCGCTGACCATCGCCTCCTCGCAGCCGCTGCGGATGATGCCGGTGTCGGCCTTGGCTCCCATGATGAAGCTCAAGGCGCCTATGAGTATGGACTTGCCGGCGCCGGTCTCGCCGCTTAGGAGGTTGAAGCCCGGGCCGAATCGTAGGCTTAGGCGGTCAATGATGGCGAAATCGCGTATCGTCAACTCTTCAAGCATCGGGACCTCCCGACCAGTTCAGCTTCGCCCGCAGTACCTGATAGAACGAGCCGCGCCCGGCGCAGAAGAGCCGCGCGCGATGCGACGATCGACGCACGTAGACGCGGTCTGCCTCCTCCAGCCCCACCGATTCCTGGCCGTCTATGGTAAGCGCGATGCTTTCGCGCTGCTTGCGTTCGACGTAAATCTCGACGACCTCGTCGCCGGGGATGACCAGGGGGCGGTTGGAGAGGGTAAACGGGCAGATGGGATTGAAGAGCAGGGCGTCCATGTCGGGGTCCAGGATGGGGCCGCCGGCGGCCAACGAGTAAGCCGTAGAGCCGGTCGGCGTGGAGACGATGACGCCGTCCGAGCGGTAGGTGCCCAAGGATGCGCGGCTGACGTTGATCGAAAGGCTGATAAGCTTCGCCGGTCCCGAGCCGGTGACGACCGCGTCGTTCAAGGCGGAGAACGAGGCGAGGCCTAAGCCGTCGCGCTTGATCGAGACGTCGAGCATGACGCGCTCGGACATGGGCAGCGTTCCATCCAGGGCCTGGGAAAGCCGCGCCTTCCATTCGGCCGGCTTAACCCAGGCTATGAAGCCTAGGCTTCCGAGGTTAATCGGCAACACCGGGACGGCGTAGGGGGCGCAGAGCCGGGAGGCGTAGAGCACGGTGCCGTCGCCGCCCAGCGTCATGACCAGGGCGGCGTCGGAGATCCGAGGCGGCTCTATGGGCGTACCGTCGAAAAGCACCACCTCCGCGGCGCGACCCCGTTCGGCGAGCCAGGCGGCTATGTCCTCCGCCAGGCGCGGGGCGGCTTCCTTCTGGGCGTTGGCTATGACGGCGACGCGGCCGGCCCGGGCTGACACGATGCGGCCCTACGGCAGGGTCGCGAGGACTTTGGCGACCCGCTGGGCCGCCTGCCCTCCGATGCGCGGGTGAAGGGGGAAGGCGACGGCGCGATTGGCCAAGGAGGCGGCCTGGGGGCACAGCCCCTCCGGTACGAGTCCGGCGGCGACGCAGCTCCGCTCGAAGGCCATGGCCGTCCCCACCTCTTTCTTCTTGGCGTAGGCCCGCACGTCCTTCACGCCGGTCTCAAGCACGACGACGCAGCCGAAATACGAGCCCTCGCCCTCGCCGGCCTGGCTCAGGGCGCGCTTGTGCCCGCGGGCCAGGGATTGGGCGTAGAGCTCGGCGAGCTCGCGGCGGCGCTCGCGGAAGCGTTCGAGATCTTTCAATTGCGAGAGTGCGAGGGCGGCGTTCATATCCGGCAGGAGCTCCTCGGCTACGAGGCGCTCGGCCCCGTTACGGAGTACCTGGGCCTCGCGCCGTCCGACGGCCGCGAGGAGAGCGCCGCCGCCGCCGGTCAGGGCCGCGGCGTGCTCGAGGCCGATGATGGCGTACGATCCGAGCGAACCGGCTGCAGACCCGCCGGACGAGGCGCCTAAGGAGCTGGTCGCATCTTCTATGATGGGAATGCCCAGCTCTGCTACGAGCGAGGGCTCGGGCATGAGGCCCCAGGGTTCGTGCAGATACAGGGCCTTAGCCCCGCCGGCGGCCAGGCGCTCGAGGGCTGCCGCGTCGGGCATGGCGCCGATCGGGTCGACGTCGAGCCAAACCGGCGTTAGGCCCCGCTGCTCGAGGAGCCGGCCGACCCAGGCGTCGGATAGGGCCGAGACGCCGACGGCGTCGCCGGGCCGGAGGCCGTGCAGCTCAAGGCCCAGGGCTAAGGCCCCCATGGGGCTTCGGAGGGCTACGCAATGGTCGAAGCCGAGCTTCTCGCGCACGGCCTTCGTAAGGCGCTCGACGTATTCGCCGGGCGCCAGGTTATCGCTGACGATGCAATTGAGGACCGAGTCCATGTCCTTACGGCGGACGTAGGACGAGAGCGCAGGGACGTTCATGTTGGAAAGAACCTACTTCCTAATCTCTTCGATCTTCTGTAATTCCTTGGCGCTGAACAGCTTGCGGATATCCAAGATGATAAGGTAGCCGCCATCCTGGTTCACCACGCCTTGTATGTATTCGGCGCCGATGCCGCTGAGCATCTGCGGGGGCGGCTGCACCTCGGCGTACTCCACCGACACGACGCGCTCCACCTTATCGATGATGACGCCGAGCTTCATGCCGTCGATATCGATGATGATGAAGCCGGAGAGGAGCACCTCGTCCTCGGCCAAATTAGCCTTTTTAAGATGAAAGCGCCGGTGCAGGTTGATGATGGGTATGATCTCGCCGCGCAGGTTGAAAAGCCCCTGAACGTAGCTCGGGGCATTAGGGATGGACCTGATGTCGGTCGAGGGCACGATCTCCTTCACGTCCATGATGTCTATACCGTAGAGCTCGTCACTCAGCTGAAACGTCACAAGCTGCATCGACGCGTCTCTCTCTGCCATCGGGCCCTCCGCTCGGAATACGAGTACTTTGCCTAAGGATAACATCTTTCCAAACCGGCCGCAAGCGGCGACGCCGATCTTGTCCTCGGCGGCTAGGCAAGGTTCCCGCTTCGTCTTCGGGCCGGGCTGATCCGCCGCGGGCCTTCGGCATCCTTGACCAAAAGCATAATAGAAGCGCAGACTGTAATGGCCGCGCGCCCCCCCCCTACGGGCGCGGCATGACACCGACGCCGACGAGGTTCCGCCCCATGCCTTCTACGAGCTCTAGCCGTCCCGACCTGCGCCCTTCGCCTAGCGAGCCGAAGGAAGGCTACGGGAGCTATGAAGCCGAGCTCGCCGCCGCCTTCGCGGCAGGCGCGCGCCCGAGCGAGCTCGCCGCCCGTATCGAAGCCATCTACCGCCCCATAGACCGCCGGCTGCTGACGGGCGCCTCGTCCTTAAGCGGACGGAGCGTAGACGCCGGCGATTATCTGTCGGCGCGCAAGGGCCTAAACCGATTCGCGATCGAGTCGCTCGTGAAGTACGCGTTCCTCGGCTCCCTCAAGCCCGAGCTCGCCGATAAGCTCTTCGTCTTCGGGCTCGGCCGCCTTTTCTCAAGCTATAACGACCTAGGCGCCCAGCATAGCACCGACGTCGACATCAACGTCATAACCGAGGACGGCGTTACGAAACGCGCCCTCGACGAAATTTGGACGGGGCTTGAGCGGCTGCGGCACGACTGCCATGCGCGCTTCGGCGCGGCGCTCGAACTCCACCGCGACTATACCGTGCAACGGCTTTCGGCGGTAGACGCCAAGCTCAAGGATGCCGATCCGACGAATCGGCTCGCGACGGCCCTGTTCTATCGGAGCAACGAGGCGAGCATACGCATATTCAAGGATCACCCTTCGATACGCGACGCGGTCTTCTCTCAGGTGCGCCCCCTGCCCGACGCTGCCCTCTTTGAACACTTCCTCGGCCTCTCGTCGGGCAAGCCGAGCTTCGCCAAGCTCCGAAGCGACGCCGAGCCGCTCATCATAGGCCTCGACGGCAGCTGCGACCGCCTAGCCGTGAGCCACGTCTTGGGTTCGCGCTCGTTCGGCCTATGGCTCAGGCGGCATTTCCCGCAGGGTTTATTCATAGCGCCGCCCGAGTGGTTCTTCTCCATGAAGTATATGGTTAACCGCGTCTACGACTACGTCTGCGCGATGAGGTCCCTCGGCCACGAGCTCTCCGCCGTAGGCCTGGGCAAGCCCGGGAGGCCGGCGGGCGTCGATCCCGACTTCGAGTACCTTCGAGCGGCCCACGGCCTCATGCTGTATCTTCAGGAGCTGATCCAGACCTCGATCGGCGCATTCGGTATCGAGGTGGATTTCGGTTGGATATCGGGTTCGCGCTTCCATAGGCTCGTAGAGCTCGGCGGAGAGGGATTCATCGCCAACTTCGAGACTATGGCCTTGGAGGGCGGCCTCCTTCGCCCGAGCGAAGCAGAGCGATACCGTAGGCTTAAGACCAAGATACTGACGCGATCGGGCGACCGCGTGCTCGAAGGGCCTATAGCCGGCTTGAAAAAGCTGCCTGAAGGGCTACGTTACGAAACGATCTTCATGGACGGCGCCCGCTACCGCATCAGGATTCCGTACACCTGGTCCGACCTGGCTTTCTTCGTCTTCTCAGCCATCAGCGTACGCATGGCCCAGATCGTCGAGGGCCGTATCCTACCCACGCTGCCGTCCCTCGGCATGCCCCGCCCCGAGTACGCCCGCTACCGCAAAGCCCTCGGCGTCGGCGCATAGGCGCTTATTCACGAATCCGAACCTCGCCGCGGACGGAGGAGCGACAAAGTAGATGCCGCCGCGCGCTTTCAGCGCGCACGACCATACCTTCCTCTCGGCACGCGGCCCAAAGGGACGCATGCCCCAGCCTACATAGATCGGAAGAGCGTCGTGTAGGGAAAGAGTGTAGATCTCGGTGGTC
>CALKWG010000269.1 GCA_938004315.1 uncultured Spirochaetaceae bacterium | reverse complement strand
GATCGTATTCGGTGACTGGAGTTCAGACGTGTGCTCTTCCGATCTGATATTCTCGGCGGTGCTGAATCCGGGGATGAGCGAGAACTCCTGATGGACCATGCCGACGCCGGCGTCGAGCGCGTCGAAGGGCGACTTGAACGCGACCTCGCGGCCCTCGATCCTGACGACGCCCCCGTAGCCGCCGGTATCGGCGATGACGGGCATGCCGAAGAGTATCCTCATCAGGGTCGTCTTGCCGGCGCCGTTCTCACCCACCAAGCCGAGTATCTGTCCGGCCTTGACGGAGAAGCTGACGTCGCTCAGCACGGAGTTCCCGTAGAATTCCTTCGACACTCCTTCGAAGGACAATAGCGGAACGTCACTGGGCATGATTCCTACCTTTTCTGCTCCGGCGGGCGCGCCGGGCGGGGGCGCTTCGCGGGCCCGCCTCGAGACGCCGTCTAATGCGCCCGCGCCGCGGGCCCGTCAAAAAAAGCGGCGCATCGGCGCCGCTTTTTTTAGCCGAAGCCTAGATCTATTTGTTGAACTTCATGTCGTAGTATTTCTCCGGCACGACCTGCTTGGTCGTAGGCAGGTAGCCCTTGCCGAAGACGTAGGTATCCATGTAGACCAGGATGTGGTTCTTGGCGGAGACGCCGGTGTTCGCGTCGATGTAATTGCCGCCGTTCCACTGCGCGCCGGGCGTATAAACCGAGAAGGCCGCGTACAGGGCGTTCAGGTCGTTCTTCGTAGCCTTGCCCTCGATGACGTTCTTGGCGAACTCGCCCAGGCCGGCGGTAACGGTGAAGCCGTAGGAGAAGGCCCAGGTGCCGAAGCGTCCGGCGCCGCCCTTGGCTACGACCGCCGACTCGACCTTCTTGAGTATGGCCGGGAAGTTACCGGCTTCGGCCGACAGGTCGATACCGAGGGCTCCGGGATAGCCCATAAGTGGCGAGGGTAGGTCGGCCTCTACGAAGTAGCCGCCGTACTGCAGGAGCTGCTTCAAGAGAGGCTCGGTGTGCGCGTCGTTGGTGCAAAAGAAAGCCGTATCCTTGCCGTATTTCTGTACCCAGGCGGGGACCTTCTCAAGGATGAACTGCTGCGCGCCGGCCACGCCGACGTCGGAAGTCGGGTCCGGCGCGGTCTCGAACACGAAGGTCATGCCCAAGTCCTTGCAAGCCTGCTCCATGATCTGGCGGCGGAGGCCGAGGGTCTCGTACGACATATGGCGCGGGAAGGAGATATGCACGAAGGTCTTCGCGCCTAATTGCTTGGCCGCCCAAATGATGGTATAGCCGCGGCTGATGAAGTCGCTGTTGATAGCCAGGTCGGCGGCGCCTTGGATCACGAGCGGATCCTCATGCGGCTCGCCGGCAAGGAGCAGGATGTCGGGGCGCTTGGCGCGGACGCGCTTAAACGCCTCGGCGGTACCCGGCACGGACTGGTTCATGACGATGGCCTTCATGAGCGGGTCGTCGGCCAGGGCTACCACCTGGGAGATGGTCGTCTCCTGCTGGTCCATGAAGTTATCGGGATAGGTAATATGCTGGATCATCCCGCCTTCGGATACCTTGCCGTAGCGCTTGATCAGCTCCTCGGCGCCGCGCAGGTCGTCTTCGGACTGGGAAACCGTGCCGGTAACCACGCCGATATGATACGCGGCCTTGCCGCCGGCCGGCGCCGCGTCCTTACCGCCCATGGCGAACGCGCCGGTCAGTGAAAGGGCGAGAAGTGCGATCAGTACGATCATCGCTTTTCGTTTCATAATACAGCTCCTCTAGTAAGGCGAGTTCGCGCGCCCGGCGCGCGATGGATCATGAGAAATTCTATACGTCTCGAATCCGAATGGGATTGTAAACCTATTTTAACGCTAGCACAAGAAGAAAAGCAATTATTAATGTATGTTTGCGTATATTATTTTTTACATTGTTTGTCATAATTAACATCCTGCGGATGAACCGCGATCCGGCCGCCGGGGAGCGTCCCGCGTCGCGGCTGGCGTCGTCTCGCTTTACGCTATTTTCATAGTGATTTACTCAGACTAGACCAAGCGATGATACTCGATTATGATACGCTGGGCCGCGGCTCGGCCGCGGCGGAAAGGTACGCATGGAAATACAAGCCGTACGGCGCGAGGAACGCCGGCTCGGAGGCAGCTACGCCGTGGCCCTGGCCCTGATCCTATCGCTCATCATGGGTTGGCAGGTAAGGAACGGCGCCTACCGCGAGTTATCCGACTTCATGACCATCTTCATGAGCATCCTGCTCGAGGCCTTCCCCTTCGTGATCCTAGGCACGCTGATATCGTCGGCCATCAACCTCTTCGTGACGCCGACCCTCCTGGCGCGCGTCATACCGAAGAACAAGTTCCTGGGTCTCTTCGCAGCCTCGCTGACCGGCTTCGCGTTCCCCATCTGCGAATGCGCCAACGTGCCGGTCACCAGGCGCCTGATCGCCAAGGGCCTACCCGCCCCGGTCGCCGTGACCTTCCTCCTGTCGGTAGCCATCGTGAATCCGGTGGTCCTCCTCTCCACCTGGATAGCCTTCGGCGGCAGCTGGACCGCGGTACTAGCCCGCGGCGGCTTCGGCATGGGCATAGCCATCTTGGCCGGTTGGATCGTCAGCCTCGTCAAATCATACGAGCGCCCGCTCAAGGAAAGCTACGCGGACGGGGCTTCGGAGCCCGCGGGCTGCGGCTGCGGCCACGAGCACGGGCTGGACGAGGGGCACGGCTGCGATTGCGGGCATGATCATGACCATGACCATGCCGATGAGCATAGCCATAAGCCGGCGGCGCGCCGCTCCTTCGCATCCCTAGCGGGCGAGGTCTTGAGCCACACCTCGGGCGAGCTCTTCGACGTGGGACGCTACCTGATCATGGGCGCCGCCGTCGCTTCGCTCATGCAGGTCGTCCTGCCGCGCGCCTCGCTCATCGGCATAGGCCTACACCCCGTCGTCTCCGTCGTAGCCCTCATGGCCTTGGCCTACGTCCTATCGCTCTGCTCGGAGGCCGACGCCTTCATCGCGGCCACCTTCGCCGGCTACTTCAGCCCCGGCGCGGTGCTGGCCTTCATGGTCTACGGCCCCATGATGGACGTGAAGAATACCTTGATGCTGCTGGACGGCTTTAAGGCCCGCTTCGTGACGGGCTTAGTCGTCATCACGACGGCCCTGTGCCTCGCCGCGGGCTTGGCCGTGAACCTAAGCGGCTTGATAGGAGCCTGGTAATGAACCGATCCGAATCCCAAACCGGCGGCGTAAAGCCCGCCTTCGGCGGCCTTGCGTGGGGCGCCATACTGCTGGCCTGGTCGGGCTACATAGCCTGGCTGTTCTCCCGCGGCTCTCTCAATACCTACCTGCATCCGCGCATGACGCCTTTCGCCTTGGCCGCCATGATCGGCTTCGCGGTCTTAGGGATCGTTGCCCTTACCCGCGCCCTAGCCGGCAAGGGCCCCGCCCTCCCCAAACTAGGCTTCGCGCTCTTCGTGATCCCGGTGGCCCTGGCCTCGGCGGCCGGCCCGCGGGCCCTGAGCGAGGCGGCGGCGGGCCAGCGCGTCATGAAGTCCGGCGGGCTTAAGGCATCGAGCTTCGCGAGCGTGGATGAATACCTAGCCTCCCTCGGCCCTGGCGATCCCATCGTCTTCGAAGATTGGTCCCACGCCGGGCTCATCGGCGCCATAGCGGCCGATCCGGCCGCCTTCGTCGGCCGTTCGGCGGAACTCGTCGGCTTCGCCTTCAGGCCTAACACGACCCCGCAGGATAGGCTCTACGTGACGCGCTTCCTGGTCACCTGTTGCGTCGCCGATGCCGAGCCCTTGGGCCTCCTCATGGAAGGCGCCGGCGCGGCGGGCTTCGAGAATTACGCCTGGTTACGATCGAAGGGCGTCATTGAGCTGGCCACGGTGCCGAACCCTTACACGGGCAAGGACGAGCTCGTACCGCTCCTGCGCGCGAGCTTCGCCGAGGCGGCGCCCAAGCCTTTCGCGGAGTATCTGTTCCCCGGGCAAGATCGGAAGAGCGTCGTGTAGGGAAAGAGTGTAGCTCTCGGTGGTCG
>CALKWG010000268.1 GCA_938004315.1 uncultured Spirochaetaceae bacterium | reverse complement strand
CGAGGCGGACGCGGCCAAGATCCGCGCCAAGGCCGAGGAGGAGCGCGCGCGTATCATCGAAGAGGCGCGTAAGGAAGCCAAGGCCATAGTCGAGAAGGGCAAGGCCGACGTCGCCCGCATGGAAGAGTCGGGCAAGGCCTCGCTTAAGCAGGCCTCCCGTGACCTCGTGCTCGCCTTCCGCGGCGAGATCGAGAAAGTCTTGGCGGCCATCGTGCGCGCCGAGGTGGAGGCCGCCTACGACGCCGATACGATCAAGAAAGCGCTGCCCGGCGTCCTCGAAGCCTGGGTTAAGTCGGGTTCCGACCAGCTCTCGGTGCTCGTGCCGCAGAAGGATCTGGCGGCCGTCGAGGCCTTCTTTAAGGATAAGCTCGCCGCCGCGCTCAAGAAGGGCGTAGAGCTTAAGCCCTTGTCCGGGGCTAAGGCCGGCTTCCGCATCGCCGAGAAGGACGGGGCGGCCTACTACGACTTCACGGCCGAGGCCGTGGCCGGCATGCTCGGCGCGTACTTGAACGCGCAGCTGGCCGCCGTCGTGGCCGAGGCGGCCAAGTAAGGCCATGGCCAGCTACTATTATTTTTCGGCCAGCCTCCCGTCGCTCAGGCGCGACGCTCCCCCTCCCATGCCGCGGGCGGAGTTCATGGAGCGGGCCGCCCGATTCCTCAAGCCGAAGGACTTGGCCGTGCTCGAGGGCGCTAGGCTCTTCATCCCCGAGGACGGGTCGTTCCCGACCTCCGCCGGCTCGTCGGCCCTCCTCATGCGCTACTACCGCTGGGAGTTGGGCCTACGGAACGAGCTGGCGCGCCTCCGCGCCCAGCGCCTGCAGAAGCCCGCGGAACGCTACGCCAAGCCCGGCGAGCCGGAGTTCGAGGGCGTCAAGGCGGCCCAGGCGGCCTTCCAAGCCGACGACCCCCTGCAGGGCGAGCAGCTCATAGAGCGCGAGCGCTGGGCCTTTATCGAGGCCCTGGCCGTGAACCGCTATTTCGATATGGATTATCTCGTCTCATACGCCTTGCTGCTCGAGGCTTTGGAGCGCCGCGCGCGCTTCAACGCCGAGGCCGGCGAGGCGGGCTACGGGACCGTGTACCGGTCCGTGCTCGACTCCGCGGACTACCGCGACGAATCCGGAGAACAACGATGACGACTAGCAAAGGCTCGGTCACGGGCGTCAACGGCAACATGGTCACCGTCCGCGTGGACGGCGCCGTGTCCATGAACGAGGTGGCCTATATAGTCCTGGGGGACAAGAAGCTCAAGGCGGAGATCATCCGCGTACGCGGCGACCTGGTGCAGACCCAGGTCTTCGAGATGACCAAGGGCATCAAGGTGGGCACCCCCGTGGAGTTCACCGGCGAGATGCTCGCGGTGGAGCTCGGGCCCGGCCTCTTAGGCAAGATCTACGACGGCCTTCAGAACCCGCTGCCCGAGGTGGCTATGAAGACCGGCCACTTCCTGGAGCCGGGCGTCTATCTGGACGCCCTGCCGCGCGACGCGAAGTGGGACTGGACCCCCGCGGTCAAGGCCGGGGACAAGGTCGAGCGCGCCGATACCCTGGGCACGGTGCCCGAGGGCGCCTTCACCCACCGCGTCATGGTGCCTTTCGGCATGTTCGGCTCCTACACGGTGAAGTCGGTGAAGCCCGCCGGCTCCTACTCGGTCAAGGACGAGGTCGCCGTGCTCGAGGACGGGGAGGGCAAGGCCGTACCCGTCACCATGATGTTCTCCTGGCCGGTCAAGCGCGCCGTGGACTGCTACGCCGAGCGCTTAAAGCCCGTCGAGCCCATGGTCACGAAGAACCGCATCATCGACACCTTCTTCCCGGTCGCCAAGGGCGGCACCTACTGCATCCCCGGCCCCTTCGGCGCCGGTAAGACCGTGCTCCAGCAGGTCACCAGCCGCAACGCCGACGTGGACATCGTGATCATCGCCGCCTGCGGCGAGCGCGCCGGCGAGGTCGTGGAGACCCTGAAGGAGTTCCCCGAGCTCCTGGACCCCAAGACCGGCAAGTCGCTCATGGAGCGCACCATCATCGTGTGCAACACCTCCTCCATGCCGGTGGCCGCCCGCGAGGCCTCGGTGTACACCGCGGTGACCATGGCCGAGTACTACCGCCAGATGGGCCTGGACGTGCTCCTCCTGGCCGATTCTACCAGCCGCTGGGCGCAGGCCATGCGCGAGATGTCCGGCCGCCTGGAGGAGATCCCCGGCGAGGAAGCCTTCCCCGCGTACCTGGAGTCGGTGATCGCCAGCTTCTACGAGCGCGCCGGCATCGTCCGCCTGAAGGACGGCCAGAAGGGCTCGGTCACCATCGGCGGCACCGTGTCGCCGGCGGGCGGCAACTTCGAGGAGCCCGTTACCCAGGCCACGCTCAAGGTGGTCGGCGCCTTCCACGGCCTGTCGCGCGAGCGCTCCGACGCCCGTAAATATCCGGCCATCCACCCCCTGGAGTCCTGGTCCAAGTACCGCGGCATCATCGCCGCCGAAAACGTGGCCTGGGCCCACTGGTACCTGGAGCGCGGCTCCGAGGTCGGCCAGATGATGAAGGTCGTGGGCGAGGAAGGCACGAGCATCGACGACTTCCTTATATACCTCAAAGGCGAGTTCTTGGACGCCGTCTACCTGCAGCAGAATTCCTTCGACCCCGTGGACGAGATCGGAAGAGCACACGTCTGAACTCCAGTCACCGAATACGATCT
>CALKWG010000267.1 GCA_938004315.1 uncultured Spirochaetaceae bacterium | reverse complement strand
TTCAGCGGCGTCTCCGTCGACGCCTTCTCAGGCGAGATCAAGACCGTGAGCATCGAGCCTGCCAGCGAAGAGGACGCCGCCGAGACCGTGAAGGTCATGGGCGGCGAAGATTGGGCGCTTTGGATAGACGCGCTAGCCGAGGCCGGCGTCCTGGCGCCCGGCTGCGTCACCCTGGCCTATTCGTACATCGGCCCCGAGCATTCCTGGCCCATCTACCGCGACGGCACCATCGGCCGCGCCAAGGAGCACCTGGAAGGCACGGTACCGAAGCTTAACGAACGCCTCGCCGGCCTAGGCGGCGCCGCCTACGTCTCGGTCAATAAGGCCCTGGTCACCCGCGCCAGCGCCGTCATCCCGGTGATCCCGCTCTACGTAGCCGCCCTCTTCAAGACTATGAAGGAGAAGGGCCTACACGAGGACTGCCTGGACCAGATGCTACGCCTCTACGAAGGGCGCCTGCTCGCGCCGGGCAAGCCCGAGCTCGACGCCGAAGGGCGCATCCGCCTCGACGACTGGGAGATGAGGCCGGAGATTCAAGAAGAGACGACGAGGCGCATGAAGGAAGCCTTAGGCGGCAAGCTCGAGGAAGCTACCGACATGGCCGGCTTCAGGCTCGACTTCCTGCAGGCCCATGGCTTCGAAGTGCCCGGCGTGGACTACGACGCCGACGTCAGCTATCTGTGAGGCGCCCTGAACTAGTACCTGCCGCCGCCGCGACGAATACGCGTATCCAAGAGGAGGTCCACGCAGCGCAGTAGACCTCCATTCCCTACGGATACGCCCCGCGAAAGCCACGCGGGGAGCCGCCCCTTTAGGGGCGGTCGGCCGGCCTCTTTATCGAGGTCCGGCGGCGCCAGATATGGCGCGGGCTACGCGAAAATTCGGCGCGGCGGTTTTTGCCGATTCAAGCCCGCGGCTAGCTAGCCGCGGGCTTTCTTTTTTAGGCATGATGGCGCGCATGAACATGCTCGTGCTCGAGTCCGAGGCTGAGGAACAAGCCCTCCCCCGCTCCGATCGCCGCTACGGCCATATCAAGCGCATCTTAAAGAAGGGCCCCGGCGATGAGCTCTTGGCCGGCTGCGTCGGCGGCATGGTCGGATCGGCCCTGATAGAAGCCGACGACGGAGACGTCATGCGCATCCGCTTCAGGCCCGAGCGCGAGGCTCCGGCCCTCCTGCCCCTCGTCGCGCTCCTGGGCTTTCCGCGTCCCATCCAAGCCGGCCGCATCGTCAAGGACCTCACGAGCCTGGGGATCTCTCGCATCGCGCTGTCGGGCAGCGAGCTCGGGGAGAAGTCATATTTTCAGAGCGACTTCTTTAAGAACAAGGAATACCGCGCCGCGCTCGTCGAGGGAGCCGAGCAGGCGGCCAACCCCCGGCTCCCCGAGGTCGAGACCTTCTGGACCCTAAAACGGGCCTTAGACTGCTTAGGCGAACGTTATCCGACGGCGCTGAGGATCTGCCTCGACCCCTACCGCGCCGAGCTCGGCTTGGGCGAGCTCATAGCCGAGGGCGCCCGGCGCGACGGCCGCGTCGACGCGGCGTCGCCCTTGATCGTCGCCGTGGGCAGCGAGCGGGGCTGGACCGAGGCCGAGCTCGAGCTGTTCGCCGAGCGCGGCTACGCCTTCGCGCGCCTAGGCGGGCGCATCCTGAAAAGCGAGACGGCGGCCGTCGCCGCCGCGGCGATCGCCCTGGCGGGCTTGGGCTACCTATAGGGGGCGACGGTTGCCGAAGCGCCGCCGCTACGCGGGCTACCCTGGTACTTTGGAGACGAGGCGCTCCCCCAAAGCCAAGAGCGCGCGCCTAAAGCTATCGGACGAGCGGGCCACCTGCGTCGGCCAATCCGTCGGCGAATCATGGTCGGCGTTATCGCTGATCCAGCGCAGGGTGCAGAAGGATAGCCCCTCCAGCATAGCGACCTTGGCTACGGCGGCGCTCTCCATATCGGCGAGCGCGGCTCCGAAGCCGGTCCGTACCGCTGCGGCGACGGCCGGATCGGCCAGGAAGCGGTCGCCTGAGGCGACGAGGCCTTCGGCGTAGGAAAGGCCGGCGTCGGCCAAGGCCCCTTTAAAAGTCGCCCGCCAGGCGGGCGAAAGGCCGCCCAGCTCGGGGCCGTCCATAGCGGCGAACGGTGTTATCCCGGGAGCGAAACCTAAGCCGCTCACGTCCATATCGTGCTCGACGGCCCGTTCGCAGAGGTACAGCGTACCGACCGGCTCGTCCGACAGGCCGCCGGCCGTACCCATGGGGCAGAGGGCGCCGCATTCGGCCGCCAGGATCGCGGCCGCCCGCGCGGCGTAGGCCTTGCCCACCCCAGAGAGCATGAGGCTTATGGGATACCGGGCCGAGCGCAGCACGCCGCGCGGCCCTTCTTCCCAACGGAAGGCCGGTTCGGCCAAGATCGCCGCCGCCTCGTCCCGTACGGCTATCGTGACGCCCAGGCGGCCGGCGCCCCCGACTCCGAGTCTATCGCCCAACGCTGCCTCCTTCGGGCGCGTCGCGACGCGATGCGTCGCTCGGCGCCCCGGCTCAGTATAACGGCCGGCGGCGGCCGCGGCCAAGCCTGCGTCGCCTCCGCCCCGGCGCGGCTTAAGCCTCGGCCGCGGGCCGCCTAGACGGCCGCTGCTCCCTCGCATCGGCCGCTTCTCTATTCCATCAGGATGCCGGAGGCGCTACAATCGAGTCATGGATCAAGCTTGCGACGAAGCCCTAAAAGGCGCGCTCCTCGAACTCTTAACGCCGCTCAAGGGCTTCCTGGCCGCCCTCGACCGCGATGACCGCATCGTGGGCCTCCTCCCCGATCGCGACGCGCTGCCGGGCCTAGGGGCGACGGAGCTCGTCGGCCTGGCGCTCGGGAAGGCCCTGCGCGCCGACTTCGTCCGCGTCTTCGACGACAAGGACGGCTGGGATGAGATCGGCTACTTCTACGACGGCCGCGGGGAGAGGACGCC
>CALKWG010000266.1 GCA_938004315.1 uncultured Spirochaetaceae bacterium | reverse complement strand
ACCACCGAGATCTACACTCTTTCCCTACACGACGCTCTTCCGATCTGTGAACCCCTTCTTCCGCGAGTTCTACCGCGAGACGGGCGCGAGCCTGCAGGGCTACGAGGCGCGCGAGCATACCGCCCAGGTCAATGCCCAGGCCAGGGAGGATCGCGAGAAGCGCTTCGCCGAGGCGACGCTGCCCGTGCTTTACGCCTCGGCGACGCTGGAGCTGGGCGTGGACATCAAGGACCTGAACGCGGTCAACATGCGCAACGTGCCCCCGACGCCGGCCAACTACGCCCAGCGTTCGGGCCGCGCCGGCCGCAACGGCCAGCCGGCCATGGTGTTCTCCTACTGCTCCACCTACCGCAACCACGACCAGTACTTCTTTAGGAAGCCCCTGCTCATGGTGGCCGGGGCCGCCTCGCCGCCGCGCATTGACTTAAGCAACGAGGACCTCGTCGCCTCGCACGTGCACGCCCTCTGGCTGGCCTCCTCCGGCGCGGACCTGCGCTTCGCCATGACCGACGTGATAGACGTGGGTAACCTGGAGGCGCTGCCCATACACGCCAGCCTGGCCGACCAGCTCAGGGCGCCGGCGCTCGCCGCCAAGGCGCGCGCCCGGGTGGAGCGGGCCTTCTCGGGCTTCGCCGCTGAGTTGGCCGACGCCTCCTGGTGGCGCGACGGCTGGGTGGACGAGGTCTTGGCCGGGGCCTACGCGGCCTTCGACCGCGCCTGCGAGCGCTGGCGCACGCTCTACCGCACCGCCAAGAAGCAGGCGGAGCTGCACAGCAAGATTATCACCGACCACGGGCGGAGCGCAGCCGACAAGCAGCGCTCCAAGAGCCTGCGGGCAGAGGCCGAGGCGCAGATCGAGCTCTTAAGCTCGACCGACGGCCGTAGCGATTCCGACTTCTACACCTACCGCTACTTCGCCAGCGAGGGCTTCCTGCCAGGCTACAACTTCCCAAGGCTGCCCCTCTCCGCCTACATCCCCGGCCGCCGGCCGGGGGGCTCGTCCAAGCCCGACCAGTTCCTCTCCCGGCCGCGCTTCCTGGCGGTGGGCGAGTTCGGCCCGCGCTCCATCGTGTACCACGACGGCGCCCGCTACCGCATAGAGCGGGTCATCATGGAGACGAACGACGCCCCCTCCCCGCAGGGCGGCGTGCCCAAGTCCCAGGCCAAGCTCTGCCCCGCCTGCGGCTATCTGCACGTAGAGGGCGAGGCGAGCCTGCCCGAGCTCTGCGAGTGGTGCGACGCAGCCCTGACCGAACGCTCGAGCAACCTCTTCCGCATGCAGAACGTGTCCACCAGGCGCATGGACCGCATCAACTCGGACGAGGAGGAGCGCTCCAGGATAGGTTATGATATCATCACGAGCGTCCGCTTCCCCTCCCAGGACGGCGCGCCGCGCTGCCGCACCGCGACGGCGGAGTACGGCGGGCTTATGCTGGCCAAGCTGACCTACGGCCCCGCGGCCGTCATCTGGCGCATCAA
>CALKWG010000265.1 GCA_938004315.1 uncultured Spirochaetaceae bacterium | reverse complement strand
CACCGAGATCTACACTCTTTCCCTACACGACGCTCTTCCGATCTGCCTGGGCTCCTATGCCCACGAAGGGCACGATATCCTGGCCTTCGATGACCAAGGTTCCCGGGAAAGCCTGCTCATAGTTGCCCTGCAGTATGACGGTCACCGAGTCCTTGGGCCCGGAGAAGTCCCAGGCGGCTTTAAAATCCAACCAACTCGTCCGGGACAGGTCCAGGCCGACGGAGAGGCCCGTGGGCTGACCCAGGAAGATGCCGAGGCCCAGCTTCGTCGGGGCCGCCCAAGCCGCGGCGGCGGCCAAGATCAACGCGGCCGCGAAGGCGATTCGCTTCATCGATTGACTCCTTAGCTTGCGCCCCGGGGCTCCACACGGCCCCCGGGACGCTGGTATAGTAGCACGGTATGCTGACGAATCACCACTGCCACAGCGAGTTCTGCGACGGCAAGGCGAGCGCCGCCGAGATGGCCGCCGCCGCCGCGGAATTAGGTTTCTCGATACTGGGCTTCAGCTCGCACGCCCCCCTGCCCTTCGCCACCGACTGGACCATGGACGCCTCGCGCCTGGGCGATTACGCCGCGGCCGTGCGGGCTCTCGCCGAGCGCTATCGGGGGCGAATGCAGCTGCTCCTCGGCCTGGAGGTCGATTATATCGAGGGGCTATGCGGTCCGGCGGACGGCCGCTTCGACGAGCTCGGCCTGGACTACGTCATCGGATCGGTACACCACCTGAGGCCCGCGGCGCTGGGCGACGAACCCTTGTCTACGGTCGACGGCCCGCAGGAGGGCTTCGACGCGCTGATCGCCAGGGGCTATGCGGGCGACGCGCTGGCGATGGTCGAGGACTATTACGCGACCGTGGCGCGCGCGGCGCGCGCCGGCGGCTTCGACATCCTGGCGCACTTCGACCTCGTACGGAAGAACAACCCGGGACGTAGCCGCTTCAGGGAGGACTCCCCGCGTTACCGGGACGCGGCCATGGTCGCGGTGGACGCCCTGGCGGAGGGCGACGCGATCGTGGAGATCAACACCGGGGGCATGGCCAGGGGCAAGACCGCGAGCCCCTACCCGGAGCTTTGGATCTTAAAGGAGCTCAAGGCGCGGGGCGTCGAGGCCTGCCTGAATTCGGACGCGCATGCGCCCTCTCACTTGGTCGCCCATAGGGATGCGGGCCTGAAAGCCGCCGTCGAGGCGGGCTACGAGCGCTTCTGCGTCGTCGGCCCCGACGGCCGCTTTTTTACGCCGGTCGTATAGCGGCCCGCGGCCGGGAGACCGCTTACTCGGCCTAGCGGTTGCGGCGCTCCTCGCTCTTCTGGCAGTCGATGCACATGACCGCGTAGGGCAGGGCCTCGAG
>CALKWG010000264.1 GCA_938004315.1 uncultured Spirochaetaceae bacterium | reverse complement strand
GGTGATATGGCCGGACAGGTACTGCTTCTGGATGCCGTCGACCTGCTTGTTGGCCACGTCGATCAGCTCATACTTCTCGTTCGGGATGAGTATGTCATCCATGCTGATGGTGGCGCCGAAGAAGGTGGCATAGCGGAAGCCCATGTTCTTGATGGCGTCGAGCATGACAACGGTGATATAGGGGCCCTTGTTGCGGTAGGCCCACTCGATGAGCGCGCGAATGTCCTTCTCGCCCATGGAGTAGTTGATATAGGGTACCTCGACAGGCACGGCCTCGTTGAATATCAGGCGTGCCGGCGTGGTCTGTATCCACTTGCCGGTTGTGGCGTCCTCGTTGTCTTTCCCGAGGGCGTCCCATATCTGGCGCTGGGGAGCGGGAACCCAGACAAGCGCTTCCCAATCGCACACCTTGGCGTCGCAGGCCATGTACGCTTCCTCGCGGGAGGAGAAACGCTTTCCCGTGCCCTTGGCGTCGGGCTTGTGGCGGGTAAGGTAGTAGATGCCCAGAACCATGTCCTGGGAGGGATAGACTATGGTCTTTCCGTTGGCGGGATCCAGAAGGTTGCGGCTGGAGAGCATGAGCGACCAGCATTCCGCCTGGGCGGCGCTGGTGAGGGGGACGTGCACGGCCATCTGGTCGCCGTCGAAGTCGGCGTTGAATGCCTTGCACACCAGCGGATGCAGCTTTATGGCCTTGCCTTCGACGAGGACGGGCTCGAATGCCTGGATACCGAGGCGGTGGAGCGTCGGAGCGCGGTTGAGGAGCACCGGGTGCTCGCGCACCACCTCGTCCAGCACCGCGTACACCTCGGGCGTCTCCTGCTCCACGAGCATCTTGGCTTTCTTGATGTTGTAGACGACGTCCTTCTCGACGAGCTTCTTCATGATGAAGGGCTTGAAGAGCTCCATGGCCATCTTGGTCGGGAGGCCGCACTGGTACATCTTGAGCTCGGGGCCGACCACGATGACCGAACGGCCCGAGTAGTCGACGCGCTTACCGAGGAGGTTCTGGCGGAAACGACCCTGCTTGCCCTTGAGCATGTCCGACAGGGACTTCAGGGGGCGGTTGGAGGCGCCCTTGACGACGCGCTTCTTCTTGGAGTTGTCGAAGAGCGCGTCCACGGCCTCCTGGAGCATGCGCTTCTCGTTCCGGATGATGATGTCCGGCGCGTTCAGGCCCTGCAGGCGCTTCAGGCGGTTGTTGCGGTTGATGACGCGGCGGTAGAGGTCGTTCAGGTCGCTGGTGGCGAAGCGGCCGCCGTCCAGCTGCACCATGGGCCTGAGCTCCGGCGGGATGACCGGGATCACGTCCATGATCATCCACTCGGGGCGGTTGGCCGAGGCGCGGAAGCTCTCGACGATCTCGATGCGCTTTAAGAGCCGCTTGTCGCTCTTGGCGCCTTTCTCGATCATCTTGGCGCGGAGCTCGCCGGCTAGCTCGTCCAGGTCCAGGGTCTCTAGGAGCGAGCGGATGGACTCGGCGCCCATGCCGGCGGTGAAGGCGCCGCCGTAGCGGTCCTGGGCCTCGTAGTACTCCTCCTCGGAGAGGAGCTGCATCTTCTTCAGCTCGGTATCGCCCGCGTCGATGACGACGTACTTCTCATAGTAGAGCACCGAGCGCAGGGCCGCCACGGGCAGGTCGAGGAGGAGGCCCATGCGGCTGGGGACGGAGCGGTAGAACCAGATGTGGGAGACGGGGCTGGCCAGCTCGATATGGCCCATGCGCTCGCGGCGGACCTTGAAGTGCGTGACCTCGACGCCGCAGCGGTCGCAGATGACGCCCTTATAGCGGATGCTCTTGAACTTGCCGCAGTAGCACTCCCACTCCTTGGTGGTGCCGAAGATGCGCTCGCAGAAGAGGCCGTCTTTCTCGGGCCTCAGGGTGCGGTAGTTGATGGTCTCGGGTTTCTTAACTTCGCCGTACGACCAGCTGCGGATCATATCCGGGCTGGCGAGGCGTATCATAATGCTATCGAAATCCTGGATGTCCCTCATGCGGTCTCCCCCCGTCAGGTAAGACGTGCCGCCGCGCCCCGTCGGGGGCCGGCCGCCTCCCGCCGCCGCTCCCCGGTGGGGATCGGCGGCGAGTTATGCTATCAGAAATTGGTACCTTGCTTGTTGATCAAGTCCTCGTCGCGCTCGGTGAGCGGGATCTGCTTGCTCTTGTTGTCGTAGATCCTCATGTCCAGGCCAAGGCCACGGAGCTCCTGCACCATGACGTTGAAGGCCTCGGGTATACCGGCCGCGGTGTGCGGCTCGCCCTTGACGATGGACTCGTAGACCTTGGCGCGGCCGGTCATGTCGTCGGACTTGATGGTAAGGAGCTCCTGCAGGGTGTTCGCGGCGCCGTAGGCCTCGAGGGCCCAGACTTCCATCTCGCCGAGGCGCTGGCCGCCGAACTGGGCCTTGCCGCCCAAGGGCTGCTGGGTCACGAGCGAGTAGGGGCCGGTGGAGCGGGCGTGCATCTTGTCGTCGACCAGGTGGTGCAGCTTCATAAAGTAGATCACGCCCACGGTGACCGGGTTCTGGAAATGCTCGCCGGTACGGCCGTCGCGCACCTGGTGCTTGCAGCTGCCCGGGAGGCCGGCTTCCTTGAGCTTCTCCTCGATCATCTCCTGGTCGGGGCTCTGGAACACCGGCGAGCTGAACCACTGGTCCAGGGTGCTGGCGGCCCAGCCGAGCTCGACCTCCATGATCTGGCCGATGTTCATGCGGGAGGGCACGCCCAGCGGGTTCAAGCAGATGTCGAGCGGGGTGCCGTCGTCCAGGTAGGGCATGTCCTCGACCGGCAGGATACGGGCCACGATGCCCTTATTGCCGTGGCGGCCGGCCATCTTGTCGCCTTCCTTAAGCTTGCGCTTGGCGGCGATGAGCACCTTGACCACCTCCTCCACGCCGGGGGAGAGGTCGTCGTTGGCGGAGCGCTTCAGGCGCTGCACGTCGATGACCGTTCCCTCGATGCCGTGCGGCACGCGGAGGCTGGTGTCGCGGACGTCCTTGGCCTTCTCGCCGAAGATGGAGTTCAGGAGCTTGAACTCGGGCGTGGTCTCGGTCTCGCTCTTGGGCGTGACCTTGCCCACCAGGATGTCGCCGGCCTTGACCTTGGCGCCGATCATGATGATGCCCTCGGAGTCCAGGCAGTCGAGGCTCTTCTCGCTGGTATTCGGGATGTCGCGGGTGATGCGCTCGGGACCGAGCTTGGTCTCGCGCACCTCGGTCTGGAATTCCTTGATGTGCACCGAGGTAAACAGGTCCTCGCGGACGACGCGCTCGGAGATGAGGATGGCGTCCTCGTAGTTGTAGCCGTTCCAAGGCAGGAAGCCGGCGATGATGTTGCGGCCGAGCGCGAGCTCGCCGTCCTTGGTCGCCGGGCCGTCGGCCAGCACCTGGCCCTTGAGCACCTTCTCGCCGTGCTTGACGATGGGGCGCTGGTTGTAGCAGGTGTCCTGGTTGGTCCGCTGGTACTTGATCAGCAGGTACTCGTCGCGCGCCTTGGGGTCGGCGTCCGGGGTGACGATGACCTTGAAGGCGTCCACCCAGGAGACCACGCCGGCCCGCTTGGCCTTGATGAGCACGCCGGAGTCGTAGGCGGTCTTCTTCTCCATGCCGGTGCCCACGCGGGGCGGCTCGGTGAAGAGCAGGGGCACGGCCTGGCGCTGCATGTTCGAGCCCATGAGGGTACGGTTGGCGTCGTCGTGCTCCAGGAAGGGGATGAGGGCGGCCGAGACCGAGATGACCTGCTTGGGCGACACGTCCATGTACTGGATGTCCTTGGCCCCGCGGGTGGTGTAGTCGCCCTGGTGGCGGACCGACACCTGCTCCTCCAGGAAGTTGCCCTTGTCGTCGATCTTGGCGCTGGCCTGGGCGATGTAGTAGCGGTCCTCGTCCATGGCGGACAGGAACTCGATATCGTCGCTGACGCGGCCGCCCACGACCTTGCGGTAGGGGGTCTCGAGGAAGCCGTACTCGTTGACCGTGGTGTAGGTGGCCAGCGAGACGATGAGGCCGATGTTCGGGCCTTCGGGCGTCTCGATGGGGCACATGCGGCCGTAGTGGGTATAGTGGACGTCGCGGACCTCGAAGCCCGCGCGGTCGCGCGAGAGGCCGCCGGGGCCGAGGGCGTTCAGGCGCCGCTTATGGGTGAGCTCGGCCAGGGGGTTGACCTGGTCCATGAACTGCGACAGCTGGCTGGAGCCGAAGAATTCCTTGATGGCCGCCACCACGGGCTTGATGGAGATGAGGTCCTGGGGGCGGATGGTGTCCGTCTCCTTGAGGCTCATGCGCTCCTTGGCGATGCGCTCCATGCGGCTGAAGGCGCTCTTCATCACGTTGGACAGGAGCTCGCCGACCGAGCGGACGCGGCGGTTGCCCAGGTGGTCGATATCGTCGAGGTTGTTCTCGCCGTAGTAGACGGTCATGAGGTAGTTCATCGTGGCGATGATGTCCTCGCTCGTCAGCGTGAACTCGTCGACGGGGGTCTCGTAGTCGAATTTCTTGTTGAGCTTGTAGCGGCCCACCTTCCCCAGGTCGTAGCGGCGGGAGGAGAAGAAGAGCGAGTGCAGGTCGCGCTCGGCGTTCTCCACGGTGATGGGCTCGCCGGGCATCAGGGTAGCGTAGACCGCGGCCAGGGCGTCGGCCTTGGTCGGCTCGTCCTGGTTGGGGTCTTCCTTGACCAGCTTGATGTCCTCGCGCTCCAGGCAATTGAGGATCATGTCCCAGTGCAGGCTCTTCTCGTTCTCGAAGTCGATGACCTCGATCTCGGCGACGCCCAGGGTCACGAGCTCGTCCACGTCGTGCAGGTGGATCTTGTCGCCGGCCCGGTAGAGGCGCTTCCTCTCGCCGTCCTGCTCGGACCAGACCGACCTGGCCAGGATGCGGTTGACCGCGCGGTCGCGGTCCTCGCGCTTATCGGACAAGGTCAGGGTCGCCTTCTTATAGAAGGCGTTGATGATGTCCTCGCGGGTCTCGAGGCCTATGGCGCGGAGGAACATCGAGCCCAAGATGCGCTTCTTGCGGTCGATCTTGGCGTAGATGACTTCCTTCTTGGGGTCGATCTCGAACTCGAGCCAGGAGCCGCGGTAGGGGATGATACGCGCGGAGTAGATGCCCTTCTCGTGGCAGAAGATGACGCCCGGCGAGCGGTGGATCTGCGATACGACGACGCGCTCGGCTCCGTTGATGATGAAGGTGCCGCGGTCGGTCATGAGCGGTATGTCGCCGAGGTAGATGTCCTTCTGGCGGATCTCTCCGGTCTTCTGGAAGACCAGGTTGATGCGCGACTTCAAGGGGACGGCGTAGGTCAAGCCCTTCTGCTTGCACTCGTACTCGCTGTACTTGATCGCGGACTCGTCCAAGGAGTAGTGCTCGTACTCGAGGAGCATGTCGCCGTTGGGGCTCTCGATGGGGAAGGTCGTGCGGAAGACTTCTTCCAGGCCGTACGGCTCCGGAGCCTGGCCCGCGGCCATCTTGCCGCGCTGCAGGAAGCGCTCGTAGCTCGACAGCTGTATATCGATAAGGTCCGGCAGCTCGATCGCTTCTCTATACGACTTGCCGACGTACGTACGGGTGACCTTGTTCTCTGTGTAGGCCATCGTTACCCCCTCTGGTAGATGCGGAAACCTTTTTACCTGCTACGGGCCTGCCTCTACGGCGGCCCCCTTCTATCTGTAGCGGCGACAGGCCGCCCGCGAACGCTATGCGCGGCATGGCGGCGGCGCCGACCCGAACTCGATTTCAATGGTCCGCGGCGCCCAAGGGCGGCGCCTTAGCTTCCGGATCGCCCCGGCCGGCTCCGGACGGAACCGGCCGGCTCGGCTTTCAAAGCGCGAAAAGGCACCGGGCGCGTACGCGCCCGGCACCCTGCCCCCGGCGGGCCGCATGGGCGGCCTCGCCGGGACGAACGTGCGGAGAGTAGATCTCGTTCAAGAGCCTTACTTTACCTCGACGGCGCCGCCGGCTTCGGTGATCGCCTTCTTGATCTTCTCGGCCTCGTCCTTGGGGATGCCCTCCTTGAGGGGCTTGTCGCCGGCCTCCACCAGGTCCTTGGCCTCCTTGAGGCCCAGGCCGGTGATGGTGCGGACTTCCTTGATCACGGCGATCTTCTTGTCGGCGGGGGTGCCGGCCTTGAGGATCACGGTGAACTCGGTCTGCTCCTCGACGGGGGCGGCCGCGGCGCCGGCGCCGGCGACGGCTACGGGGGCCGCGGCGGTGACGCCGAAGCGCTCCTCCATGGCCTTGATGAGGTCCGCGATCTCGGTAATCTTCATCTCGGCGATGGCGTCGAGAATCTGGTCGTTCGTGAGAGCTGCCATATTACCTTCTCCTTACGATAGTCTGTGGCCGCCCCATGCGGGACGACTCTTTAAAAGGCCCTCAGGAACGGCAGCTAACCGGAAGCCTGAGCGCCCCATGAGCGAAACGAACGGGCGGGGACGCGCCGCGGATGCGCCGCGCCCCTTTCCCGGCGCCCTTAGGCGGCGGGGCCGCCTTCGAGCTTCTCCTTGAGGGCCACCAAGGTGTAGGTGAGCTTCTGGATGGGGCTCTTGAGGCCGGCCATGAACATGGCGATGAGCTGGTTCCTGCCGGGCAGCTTGGACAGCTCCACGATAGCCTTCTCGTCCAGGTATTCCTTCTCGACGAGGGCGCCCTTGAGCTTAACCGAGCTCTCCTTGGAGAACTCCACGATGATCTTGGCGATCTCGTTGGCGTCCTCCTTGGCGAAGGCTACGGCGGTGGGGCCGGCGAGGGCCTCGCCGACGCCGGGGAACTGCATCTTCTCGAACGCGATGCGCGCGAAGTTGTTCTTGATGACGTGGTACTCGGCGTTCTTGGCGCGCAGCTGGGAGCGCAGGTTCGTGATCTGCTCGACGGTGAGGCCGCGGTAATCGGTGAAGATGAAGTCCGAGCTGGACTGGATCTTAGCCTCGATAGCCTGGATAGCCTCGGCCTTGCTGGGCTGTATCTTCTTAGCGCGAAGGGCCATAGCTTACCTCTCTGCCTTGGCGGTAGCCAGCTTGACGCTGGGGCTCATAGTGGAAGCCAGGTAGACGGACTGGACGAACTCGCCCTTGACGTCGGAGGGCTTCTTGCGGTTCACCTCGGCCAGGAGCGTGCTCACGTTCTCGGCGATCGAGGCGGCGTCCATGGATACCTTGCCCACGGCGATGTGGATGATGCCGGTCTTGTCGGTGCGGAACTCGGTGCGGCCCTTCTTGAGCTCGGCGATGGCCGCCGCGACGTCGAAGGTGACGGTGCCGGTCTTCGGGTTGGGCATGAGGCCCTTGCGGCCGAGCACCATACCGA
>CALKWG010000263.1 GCA_938004315.1 uncultured Spirochaetaceae bacterium | reverse complement strand
AAGGAGGTGAACCCGGAAGCCTTACCGTATCGCACGGTATCGCGAATCTCCCTGAGGAGAATGTCGTTTCTTTGATCTGGGTGCAGAATATCCATTTGCTCCATGAAGGTCAAGCGCTTAGGCGCATTTTCTTGAATTCCTTGCATTTTTATGCCGAAGTACTATACATATGTATAGTATATGGAACTAAACTCATCGGGACTCGACGCCGCCGGGGGCGCGGCGCCGCCCCTCCTCGCCGCCAGATCATACTTCTCCCTCATGGCCGGCGCCCGCTCGCCCGACGAGCTCTGCCTGGCGGCCGAGCGCGCCGGCTACGGGGCGATCACGCTCTGCGACGCGGCCTCGATGTACGGGCTGCCGGCCCTGGTGGACGCGGCGGCGGAGCGGGGGCTCAAGGCCCTGGCGGGAGCCTCGTTCAGGCTGCCCGACGGCCGGGCGCTCTACGTCTGGGCCCTGGACCGCGCCGGCTACGGCCGCCTCTGCCGCCTTACGAGCGCGGCGCGCGGGGGCGACCCGGCCAAGGCGGCGGAAGGGGAGGCGCTCGCCGGCGACTTCGCGGCGCCCGACGGCGAGGCGCTAAGCCGCCGCGGCGCGCCGCCCCCCGAAGGGACGCGTTTCCCCCTGCCGCCGGGCTGGGCCGCCGTGCGCGCCTTTAACGTCTCGGCCGCGCTGGAGGGCCTGGGCTTAGGCGGCCTGGCTGCGGCCACGGCCTCCGAGCCGGCGCTCAGGCGCCTGGCGGCGCTGCCGGGCGCCGAGCCTTCGGCCGCCGGCGCGCGGGCTTTGGCGAACGGGGGTCGGGTACCCGCCGTCGGGGTCGGCGGCCTCTACGTGGCCCTGGAGAGCTTCGCTCCCATGGCCCGGGCCGCCCGCCTGGCGGCCCGCCTGGGCCTGCGGCCCCTGGCCGTCGTGGCCGGCCGCGTCCTCGACCCGGCCTGCGACCATGAGCGCCTGCGGCTCCTGGCCGCCGTGGAGCGCCGCGTCACGGTCTCCGCCGTCGAGGCGGCCGGCCGGGCCGGGGGCGCCGCCGCGGACGGGCTGCCCGAGCCCGACGAGCCGCCCCTGCCGGGCGCCGCGCGGGCGGCCGCGCTCTATTCGGCCTATCCGGAGGCCGTCGCGGCGGCCCAGGAGCTGGCGGCGGCCGCGGCTCCGGCGGCCGCCTTCTTTAGCTCCCCGCCGGCCTTCCCGCGCTGGCGCGGCCTGCCGGAGGAGGAGGCCTATAGGGCGCTCAGGGCCGCCTGCGAGGAGGGCGCGGCGCGGCG
>CALKWG010000262.1 GCA_938004315.1 uncultured Spirochaetaceae bacterium | reverse complement strand
TCCATCATCCGGGCGCCTTCAACCTCCCGGGCAAGGACAGCACCCGCTTCGGCGCTGCCGGGGCCGCCGCGGCCCTGGCCGCCGACGACGAGCTCGTGATCACGCGCCGCCCCCCGGCCCGCTGGGACCGCGCCGCCCTCGCCGAGCTCTTTCCCGGCGCCCGGGCCGCGCTCCTCGAAGGCCGCGTCATACCCGGCGCCTATCGCGTCCTCGTCGCCGGGCCGGCCCGGGAGGAGTCGGAGCTCAAGAGGCCACTGGCCGAGTTCGACGCCCTGGTAACCGACGACCCGGGCCTGGCCGAGCTAGCCCGCAGCCGCTCGCTCGCGGTATTCCCGACGGACGGCGCCGCCGCCTTCGTCGATAAACTCTTAGGAGGCCTGGATATGGCAGAACGCAAGCTCACGATCATGAACGACGGGCAGGAAGTGCCGCTCAACCCCTTCGTCGAGGAAACCTTCGCCAACGTGGTCCTCGGGCTCTTTAAAAGCCTGAAGAAGGTGAACCCCGACGGCGAGATCGTCATCCGGCTCGAAGCGGAGGACTAAACCGCGCCGCCGCGAGCGCAGGCGCCCGACCGGAGCGGCCGGCCCCGCGATACGACCCGCCGGCGGCCGATACGAGCCGCCGGCCGGCTATCGGGCGCTTCGCCCGCTAAGGCTCCGAGCGGCCGCCGGCGACGAGGTCGCTGGAGCGCGTACCAGAACCGTCGCCTGTGCTGCCGAGCGGCCGCCGGCGAATGGGCCGCCCGTCGACCACCGCCTCCCCTCCTTTCGCATTCGCTTGAAAGCGCCGCGTTTTTTCGTATATAGTGATGCGAACCCAAAGCTCTTCCGAGCCTTGACCCAGCCCCAGCACGCCGGAGCACCGAAATGAACCTCGACCGCATGCGCAATATCGGCATCATGGCGCACATCGACGCCGGCAAGACCACGACTACCGAACGCATACTCTACTACTCGGGCAAGACCTATAAGATAGGCGAGGTCGACGACGGCGATGCGGTCATGGATTGGATGGACCAGGAACAGGAGCGCGGCATCACCATCCAGAGCGCCGCCACCACCACCTTCTGGCGCGAGCACCAGATCAACATCATCGACACCCCCGGCCACGTTGACTTCACCGCCGAGGTAGAGCGCTCGCTCCGCGTCCTCGACGGCGCGGTCGCCGTATTCTGCGCCGTCGGCGGCGTGGAGCCGCAGAGCGAGACCGTCTGGCACCAGGCCGACCGCTACCACGTGCCGCGCATAGCCTACGTCAACAAGATGGACCGCCTGGGCGCGGACTTCTTCGCCGTGGCCGAGGAGCTCCGCGAGAAGTTCGGCGCCGTCCCGGTGCCCGTCCAGATACCCATCGGCAAGGAGGGCGCCTTCGAGGGCGCCGTCGACCTCATCGCCATGGAGGAGATACGCTACGACCATGATGACGCGTCCAAGCCGCCCCTGCGCTCACCCCTGTCCGAGGCCATGCGGGCCGAGGCCGAGGCCTGGCGCGACAAGATGCTGGACGCGCTCTCCGCCGGCTCCGACGAGATCACCGAGCTTTATTTAGGCGGCGAGGCCTTTCCCGCGGCGACCATACGCGCGGCCCTGCGGGCTCAGACCATAGCCAGGGCCGTGGTCCCCATGCTCTGCGGCGCCTCGCGGCGTAACATGGGCGTGCAGCCCCTCCTGGACGCCGTCGTCGACTACCTGCCGGCGCCCCACGACGTACCGGCGGCCCGCGCCCACGACCCCAAGAAGGACGAGGACGTCGAAGTGCCCTGCGACGAGGCCGGCTACCCCTTAGGTCTCGTGTTCAAGGTGCAGTACGACCGGGAGATGGGCCCCCTCTGCTACGTGCGCATGTACTCCGGCGTCTTAAAGACCGCCGGCACGCTCTATAACGTCACCAAGAAGAAGCGCGAGCGCGTCACCCGCATACTACGCATGCACTCCAACCGCTCGGAGCCCATGGACGAGCTCAAGGCGGGCGACATAGCCGTCTTCGTCGGCATGAAGCTGGCCCAGACCGGCGATACGGTCGGCACGGAGGGCAAGCCCCTCTTGCTCGAGCGCATGAACTTCCCCGAGCCGGTCATCTCGGTGGCCATCGAGCCCAAGACCATGAGCGACCGCGACAAGCTCAAGGAGACCCTGGACGTCCTGTCCCGGGAGGACCCCACCTTCCAGACCGGCGAGAACGAGGAGACCGGCCAGCTCATCATACGCGGCATGGGCGAGCTGCACCTGGACGTGCTGGTCACGCGGGTGCTGCGCGACTTCAAGGTGGGCGCCAAGGTAGGCAACCCCCAGGTCTCCTACCGCGAGTCGATCAGCCAGGCCGTCGAGCACGCCGAGGACTACCAGCGCGCCATGGCCGGCAAGGAGATCGCCGCCGGCGTCACCTTGCGCCTGGAGCCCCTGCCCCGCGGCTCGGGCAACCGCTACGAAAAGGCCGTGCGCGCCCCGCAAGTACCCGAGGAGCTCTTCGAGGCCGTCGAGCGGGCTATCACCAACGCCTTCCAGGGCGGCATCGTCCTGGGCTACCCCTGCGTCGACATCGGCGTCAAGCTCGTCGGGATACGCTACGACGAGCTGACGGCCACGCCCTTCGCCTACGAGGCCTGCGCCAGCATGGCCTTCGACGAGGCCTGCCGCAAGGCCGGCCCGGTCATGCTCGAGCCCATCATGAAGGTGGGCATCATGACGCCCAAGGACTTCATGGGCGAGGTGATGAGCCTCGTGTCGCAGCGCGGCGGCATCATCCACGGCTCTGAATCCAGGCCCTCCATGGAGCTGATCAACGCCGAGGCTCCCCTGGCCGTCATGTTCGGCTTCTCCACGAGCCTGCGCTCGGTGTCCCAGGGAAGGGCGAGCTTCAGCATGGAGTTCTCCCACTTCGAGAAGAAGAGCGAGCGCTAGCCCTCACTTCGCCCTTCCCTGGGGGCCGCCACGGACGGCGGCCCCGCCCGCTTCGAATAGAAAAGGCCCCGCCCGGCGTATGCCGAGCGGGGCCTTCGATCTAATGAGCGCGGGGCCTTAGAACTTCTTGGAGAAGATCGCGGTTCCGGCGATGATCGCCAAGCCGAAGATCATGAGCGGGATCTTGTCGGCCATGGAGCGGATGCCGAAGAAGGCCACGATGGCGATGGCGACGGGCACCACGAACTTGGTGAAATTATACCAGAGCTCGAAGGCCTTGAAGGGCACGGTGCCCTGGTTGGTCAGCTCGGCCTTCAGGTCTTCCTTCTTCATGGACCAGCCCACGGCGATGGCCAAGAGGAGGCCGCCGATGGCCAGGAAGATCTTGTCGGTCAGGATGTCGAAGAGGTCGAAGGCGCCGACGCCGAGTATCGGGATGGGCATGCCGGACATGACGCCGAGCGAGAGGGAGGCCAGGACGCACATCACGACCATGATGGCGGAGGAGCCGAACACGGCCTTCTTGCGCTCGACCTTCTTTTGGTCCATCAGGTAGGCCACGACGACCTCGAGGAGGGAGACCGAGGAGGTCAGGGCGGCGACCGTCAGGGATACGAAGAAGATGACCGAGAGGATGACGCCGAGGAAGCCCATCTTCGCGAAGACCGTGGGGACGACCACGAAGACGAGGCCGGGGCCGGCGGCCGGCTCCATACCGAAGGCGAACATGGCGGGGAACATGGCGACGCCGGCCAGGATGGCCGCGCCCGTGTCCATGGCGGTGACGATGATGGCGTTATTCGGGAGGCGCTGCTCCTTCTTCACGTAGCTGCCGTAGGTAATCATGCAGCCCATGCCCAGGGACAGGGAGAAGAAGGCCTGGCCGAGGGCGGCCAGGAAGGTCTGGCCGGTGACCAGGGAGAAGTCCGGCTTGAAGAGGAAGACCAGGCCGGCGCCGGCGCCGGGGAGGGTCACGCTGCGGATGGCGATCACGACGAGCAGCGCGAAGAGGGCGGGCATGAGGATCTTGCTGGCCTTCTCGATGCCGCCGGCGACGCCTCTAGCGACGATGACGATGTTCATGAGCATGAAGACGGCCATCCAGATGAGCGGCTGCCAGGGGTTGCCGATGAAGGCGCCGAAGGCGCCGCCGATGGCCCCGGCGTCCGCGAGGAGGCCGGTGAAGGACTTAAAGACGTAGGCGAGGGCCCAGCCGCCGACCACGGGGTAGAAACCCATGATGAGGAAGCCGGAGAGCACGCCGATGACGCCCGCGAAGGTCCAGCGGGGGCTGATCGACTTGAAGGCGCCGACGGCCGCCAAGCCGCTGCGGCGGCCTACGGTGAACTCCGCGATCATGAGGCTCACGCAGATGGTGAACACGAAACCGAGGTAGATGATGATGAACGCGCTGCCGCCGTTCTGGCCAGCCAGGTAAGGGAAACGCCAAATGTTGCCCAGGCCGATGGCGGAGCCGGCCGCGGCCATGATGAATCCGAGCTTGGATCCCCAATTCTCTCGCTTCTGTTCCAAACGATGCCTCCTTATGACTATCGTCCACGAGTCGCCCCCCGCCATGGCGCGGGGCGGTGCGCTCGGTCGTTTTTACGATTAAAACGCACCCAGTCTGACGATAGAGCAGGCTTTGTAAACTGTCAATCTTTTTTTTTGCCAGCCGAACTAGCTTTCGATGCGTATAAAAAAATGAGAGCCGCCGCTTCGGATAGGAAGCGACGGCTCCGGCTCGGAGGCGCGGATCTGGCCCGCCCTCGCTCGGTCAATCGAGCTTTATAATCCTGCGTTCGGGATCGGGCTGCTCTTTGTAGAACACGGCCACGTTGCCGATGACCCGCACGAGCTCCGAGCCGGTCGCCTCGGCCAAGGCGCGGGCCAGCTCCTTCTTTTCGCCCTTGAAGTCGACGAAGCGCAGCTTGACGAGCTCATGGTCGGCCAAGGCCCGTTCAAGGGCCGCCGAAACGCCCTCCGCGGCGCCGGCCTTGCCCAGGCGCACCACCGGGTCGAGCTTCGTGGCCAGGGAGGCCAGCGCGGCCCGCTGTTTAGACGTCAACATTCGATTATTTCCTTTCGGGCGGCGATTTAAGAAGTCGCCGTTAGAACTTGAGCAGCAGGGTCGAGAGCGCCCTTACGGCGATCCCGCCGAGCAGCCTGATCGCGGCCAGGACGAGGAAGCCGGTAATGAGGCCCTGCATATAGTTTACGATACGATCTTTATAGATGAGATCGGAAGAGCGTCGTGTAGGGAAAGAGTGTAGAACTCGGTGGGCGCC
>CALKWG010000261.1 GCA_938004315.1 uncultured Spirochaetaceae bacterium | reverse complement strand
TTTGGGCGACGTGACCGGCTAGCTCGGCGCGGTAGGCGAAGCTCGTGTTCTGTTCAAGCTCCCGCTCCCAGAGGCCCGCCTCGTCGACGACGGCTCCTTCGCCGTCAGGCAAGGTAAGGACGGTACCCGGGGGCGCGAGCACGGACAGGATCGCGCCTTCGATAATGGTGATTACCTGACGTTCCTCGACGACGCGCTCGGTGACTATCTCGGTGACCATGGCCGGCACCGGCGGATAGGCGCGGTCGAGGCGGGAGGCCAGCTCGCGCATGAAGGGGCGCACGGCGTCGAGGCCGAGCGTCGTGGCTCGTGCGTTGTAACTAAGACGGTTAACGCCTTCCTGTTTGGGCAGGGCTAACGTTGATAGCTCATAGCCGCCGCGCTGGCTTAGTGCGCCGATGCGTACGACGATGTCCGCGGCGCTCTCCTCGAAGGCTAGGACGAGCTTGGTACGGGCCTCGAGCTCCAGGCCGAAGAACTGGATGAGCGCCTCGACGGACGCCGCCTCGTCGCGGCTCAGGCTCGAAAGGGCAGCGCGATCGGCCATCACGTAGACGCTGCGGGAAGCCAGCTCGTCTAAGCTTTGCACGCGGCTGATGCGATCCTGGGCGGCCGCGCCCGATGCGAGGGCGACTATAAAGAAGGCTATCGGGGCTATGCGGGCCGGCGGCAGGGCGAGGGGGGTGCGGATCATGGCCTGAACCGCAGCTTGTGAATCCAGCCGCCTTTTTCATCGTGGTCGCTCGTGACGGCGTAGAGGGCCGTGTCGGAGGCCGCCGTGATGGCGCCGCGCATGTCGAAGCGGGCGATCGGCTCGCCGCCCAGGGCGCGGTCGTAGATTAAGGTGGACGACCTAACGTCGCGTATATAGCTATCTTGGCCCATGACGAGGGCGACGGTATTCGGTCGTACATAGAGTCTTTGGCCTATATAGTCACTTTGTACTCTAGGGATCTGAATGGGTAGATACAAGCTGCTCAGTGCCGGCGTTCCCCATAAGTCCAGATAACTACTTAGCCACACGCTATAGTCGCGAGCGTTATGTTCGACCTCGCTCTCAGTCAGAATTCGAAGGATGAAGAGTTCCTCGGTCATTGAATCGAAATGAAGAGACTGCAATGGAAATGGAGAAAAATCCTCTGGCAGACTCGTCCCTATTGAGAAATCTGGTGGGCTCCAATCGGTTTCGATGATTGAGGCCGTAGCATATGCTGATCCTTCTCTTGTAATTGTATAGTACGATTTGATCGAAGGTAATGGCACCAAGAGATTCCCTGTGGGGACCAGTATCAGCATCGTTGAAGCTCTGCTCCCCGAGAGCCTTATGAAGTTCTCCGAGGTGGTCGTCACCTGCCATTCCTGCGGCCCATAGCCATCCTCTGATTTGTCTATGCCCTCAGGATCGTTAATGAGGTAGGTCCTCACATGTTCCAAATCCGCCGTGTACTCCGCCACCCCGTCCCGGGCTATGGCGAAGACCCGGCCGTCCGGGGCCACCGCGAGGTTAAAGACCTCGTTAAGGCCTTTAATCCTCACGCTCTTCTCGAGCCGCGGGTCGGCATAGGCGAAGGCGGCGTTAGCGCCCCCTTGGGGCAGCATAGTTAATAGAAGGTCGCAGCCGGCGAGCATGCTGGCGCAGGCGAAGGCGAACGCGCCATAGCCGAGCCGGACGATGAGGCTCCGGCGGCCGAAGCGTCGCAAGGCGGCTACCATGGCAGCGCGACCTCCGCGCTTAGCCTCAGCGCCATAGGGCTCTCGGTGCCCTGCAGAGCGCCCAGGCTCAGTATGGTCGGCGATATAAAGGATATGGCCACGGCCATCGAGTAGCCGCGCCAGCCGTAGCGTAGGCCCATGCCGCCGATACCGCGCAGGGTCCATGCTACGGGAGGGAAGCTCGCGCCCGTCGCGAAGGCGACCGAGAGGTCGGAGATAAGACCCGCGTGGATGAACGGCCGAAGGCGCACCGAAGGAGTCAGGAGGCTTAGGGGGTAGAACGCCGCCGCCGCGCCGAGGGAGAGGTCGAGCGCGCCGCCGGGCGCGTCGATAGAGGGCTCGATACCGAAGCGCATGAACTCGGGGTAGGCGTAGGGAATGAAATAGAGGCCCGCCGACGCCTCAAGCCCGATGCTTCCCGAAAAGAGGTATCTCCGTAGTCCCGCTTCCAAGCCGAAGGGCCGATCCAGGGCGGCCCTGAAGAAGAGCTCCGGTACGGGCCTTGCCGTGAGCCGCGGTAGCTTTCGCTCAGGCTCGGCGGCGCTCGCCGTGAAGGCTACGCGCCGAGGATAGTAGCCGTCCTTGCTTAAGATGAGGGCGAGCGCTGCGCCTTCCTTGGTGGCCAGCTCCAGGAGCCCTTCGGCGACGATGCCGAGCTCGGGGTCGCCCCGGGCCGGGTCTACGGCGCGCAGGACCGCGCCCTCGTCGCTCGATAGGAGCGTCACCGTGATGGGCGTACCGAGCTCTAGTACTTCCTCGACCACGACGGTCTCGACGATGATCTCCTCGCGCTCGACGATGGTCTCAGGCCGTAGTACGGGTTCGAGGGCGACGCGTATACGGGCGGCCAGGTCGGCGCTCAAGGCGTCTATGGTGTCGAAGATATCGAAACCGGCGGCGCCCGCTGCCTCGACGCTCAAGGCGACCGCCTCTGAGGCCAGGTCCACGGCGCGCGCGCCGATGCGTAGCCGCTGGCCTTCTATAAGGTAGAATCCTATGACGGCTACGTCGGCCCCGGCGAATCGGGCGGCGGTGACGGCGGCGGCCAAGTCCGTGGCGGGCACGGCCAGGAGCTCCTTGAGCCGCGCCGCCTGAATGACGCGATAGCCCTGCCGCTCCAGCTCCAAGCCGAGGCTGTCGGCGAAGAGCCGCGCGTAGGCGGCGCTCGAGCCGGCCAGCGGCGCGAACTCGAAGACGGCCACGCGCCGCGGCGCCTCCTCTGCGCCCGCGCGGCCCGCGGCGAAGGCCGCGGCGAGGGCGAGGGCGAAGATGACGCGGGCGCGCTTTGAAGCCATAGCGTAATGATAGCGTATCGACGCGGCGCGCGCAAAAGCCGGCGTCGCTTTTCCTACTAATGTAAAAGGCTGCCCAACTTTAGAGCTAGCCTCTATTCCCGCTTCTGTGGGTAGAGGAAGCGCTTGATCTTCTGGGTCGGCGTCTTCTCAAAGGGCTCGACCTGGCGCACCACCGTGCGGATGCGGGAGAAGGCGGCGAGTTTCTCGTTCGCTTCCTTCTTCACGCGCTCTAGGAGCTCTGCGACTACCTTCTCCGCGACGTGGTAGGCCTCGCCCGCGCCGTGGACCGCGGCGCTGGCCGTCCGGCTTGCAGACTCTACCGCGTTGCGCACGGCCTGGCCGGCTGCCTGGCCCCAGCGTGCTGCCGCGCGCTCAGCGCCCGCGATCCCCTCCTTCACGAGCTCGCCCAGCTCTTCGACGATCTCCGGCTTGAGCTGGACCAGGGCCGTGAGCCCCTCCTCGTCGCCATAGACCAGGGACTCGGCGACGAAGGGCGAGGCGTTGAGGAGGGCCTCCACCTCCTCCGGGTAGATGTTCTCCCCGGAGGCGCCCAGGATCATCGTCTTCAGGCGTCCGCGGACGAAGTAGCGGCCCCTCTCGTCCACGTAGCCCAGGTCCCCTGTGCGGAACCAGCCGTCCTCCGTGAAGGCCTCCGCCGTGCGGGCGGGGTCCTTGTAGTAGCCGGGGCCGACCATGGGGCCGCGCGCCTGGATCTCGCCGACCTCTATGGAGGGGTCGTCGGCCGCGATCTTGCGTTCGGCTAGCCTGAGCTCGGCCCCGCGCAGCGGCGGGCCGGCCATGCGGGATCGGGTCTTTCCGACGGCGGAGGCGGCGATGATGGGCGCCGTCTCCGTGAGGCCGTAGCCGATCGCGTAGGGGAAGCGGGCGCGGAGGAGGAAGCGCTCGGTCTCGGGCTCTAGGGGCGCGCCGCCGATGCCGAAGAATCGGATTCGCCCGCCGAAGGAGCGCAAGAGCTTCTTTCCCGCGATGAACTCCAGGAAAGGCCGGAAGGGGGGCAGCCGGTAGAGGGGAATCTTCTCGAGCCCCGGCTTTACGCCGGACTTGTAGACCTTCTCTATGACGAGGGGTACGGAGAGGACGATGGTCGGCCTGATGGAGGCCAGGGCGGGGAGGAGGACGGAGGCCGAAGGCGGCCGGTCCAGGTAGCGCACCTGGGCGCCCGACATCATGGGGATGAGGAAGCCGATCGTGTACTCGTAGGCGTGGGCCAGGGGCAGGATGGAGAGGAGGACGTCGCGCGGGTCGAGGACGATGATGATTTCGCAGCCCAGGGCGTCCGCCAGGTAGTTCCGGTGCGTGAGCATGACGCCCTTGGAGAGGCCCGTCGTGCCCGAGGTGTAGACGATGGCGGCCAGGTCGGAGGGTGAGATCGGGGGAGGGGCGAAGGCGGCGGCCGCCGCCACGAGCCTTGCGTCCTCGGGGCTTTCCGAGTCGTGGGGAGAAGCGAGCTCTTCCACGGTGATCAAGGCCGGGAGGGTTCGGCCCTCGAGCTTCTTCCGCTGGCGAGCGGAGGCGATGAGGACGCTCGCCCCCGAGTGAGCCAGGATATTTAAGACCTGCTCGGCAGGAAAGTCGATCAGTATGGGGACCGCTACGGCGCCTGCACGGGCTATGCCCAGGGATGCGACGCCCCACTCCGGACGATTCTCCGAAAGCAGGGCGACCCGATCCCCCTGCTTGACGCCCATGAGCCCGAGGCGGGCTGCGAGGCGGCGCGTCAAACGCTCGAGATCCCGGTAGGAGAGAGCCTCCGCGCCAGCCATGCCGAGGGCCGGCAGGTCGCCGAAGTTTTCAGCGCCTTTTACGGGAATGTCGGCGAGCGTGTCCCTATCGTAGTCGAAGCGGTATGCCATGGTGGTTCCTCTGGCGACTTTTGACGCGGAAGGCCGCGAAAGGTTGCGCACAGGGGCCGCTGAACGAACGCGCCGGAGCCTACACGTAAGTGGGGCGCCCCCGCGGTGGCGCCCCCGGCTTCTTACATGCCTTCGGGCGCGGTCTGGGCGCGATGGCCCGCCTCGTAGGCCTTAAGCTCCGACTCGATGACGCGGGCCAGGCGCTTGACGCCCTCGCGGATCTGGTCGGGGTTAGAGTACGAGAAGTTGATGCGCATGGCGTTGCGCTCGGGATTGTCGAAGTAGAATGCGGAGCCGACGACGAAGGCGACTTTCTCCTGCTCGACGGCTTTGTAGATAAGCTCGTCGGTGTTCATGAACTTAGGCAGGGATATCCAGAGGAAGAGACCGCCCTCGGGCTTGGTCCATTTGATCTCCCAGCGTTTGGGCATGTGCTCCTCGAGGGCGTCGACCATGACATTGCGCTTCTCGCGGTAGTTGGCGCAGGTGGCCTTGATGACGTCGTAGAGCTTGCCGGTGGCCATGTACTCGGCCAGCCATTTCTGGGCGAAGACGTTGGTGCACAGGTCCATGGCCTGCTTCGCGATGACGAACTTGCTGATCAGGTCCTTGTGGCCCATGATCCAGCCGACGCGGACGCCGGGGGTGAGGATCTTGGAGAAGGTCTTGAGGTTTACGACGTTGCCGACGTTTTTGCCCTGCTGATCCAGCTGGTAGATGCTAGGCACGTGCTCGCCTATGAAGCGTATCTCGCGATAGGGCGAGTCCTCCACGATGATCAGGTCGTGCTTGTAGGAGAACTCGAGCAGGGCCTTGCGCTTGGCCAGGCTCCAGCAGAAGCCGGCGGGATTCTGGAAGTCGGGGATGACGTAGATGTACTTGACCTTGGACCCGGCGTGGATGGCCTTCTGGTATTCGCGATCGAGCGCGTCCATGTCGAAGCCGTCCTGCTCGGGGGTAAAGGGGATGCCGAGTACTTTGGCGCTGTACGACTGGATGGCCTGGATGGCGCCGACGTAGGTGGGGCGCCCGGCGATGACGTAGTCGCCCGGGTCGAGGAAGATCTTGGCCACCATGTCCAAGGCCTGCTGGCTGGCCGAGACGATGAGGAGGTTGTCGGGGGCGATGGTGACGCCCTGGCGGCCCTCGAACTTGATAAGCTCGGCCTTGAGGTCGTTGTCGCCTTCGGTGGTGCCGTATTGCAGGGCCTTGGTCGCGTGCTTGTCGAAGACCACATCGGCGGCGGCCTTAAGGTCGGCGACCGGGAAGGTCTCGGGCGCCGGGAGCCCGCCGGCGAAGGATATGATCTCAGGCTGAACGGTGAGCTTAAGGAGCTCGCGTATCACGCTCTTCTTCATGTTCCGCGCGTTGGCGGAGTACACGGAGTCGAAATTCGGCATGGCCTTGGTCTCCTTTTACGGGTGCCGCCCGGGGACGGCCGTCGCGGCGCGCTTTCAACCGGCGCCATGGGCATATCGTACAACGAAACATGCTCTTCGTAAATAGTCAAAGAGTGAAATGATATTTCATAAAGTGAAATAGTTGCAACTAAATTCATGGTGAGCGTGTCCCCTATGCCGCGCCGCTTGCATGTCGCCGTCTTCGCGTCGATAGTATCGCGTGGAGGCGCTCGCTATGGACTGTCAGGTCTTCATAGAGGCCGAGGCCGGAAGCTGCGTGAAAGGCGTGTATGACGAACGCTCCTTCGCTCGTTTGAGGGATAGGCGCACCCTCGCGCCCTATCCCTATGCTTACGGCTTTATCCCGGGTACGCAGGGCGGCCCGGAGGACGAATGTCTGGACTGCTACCTTATTACCCGGCGGCCCTTAAGCGCGGGCCGGCTCTACGCGGCCCGCGTCTTTGCGCTCCTTGAATTCTTCGAGGGGGACGAGCTCGACCACAAGCTCCTGGCCGCGCCGGTCGGCGAGGCCGCGCCGACGGCGGCCGAGCTCGCCGCCCTGCGTGACGAGCTGGCCAGTTTCATTACCGCTATCTTTAGGGCGTACCCCGACGTATCGATACGCGTAGGGGAACTTCAACCGGCCCAAGAAGCGGAGCGGCTCCTAGCGGCGAGGCTGGCGAGTTCCGTTTCGTCGCAAAGTTCAGACTAGCATAGCTTTCATCTGATGGCATAATGTGCTACTATAGTGATGGCACATTAGGAGGGCGAAAGCATGGCTACACTAACGGTCCGCGGCTGCGACGAAGCGCTCGACCAAGCCCTCAAGACGGCGAGCGCGCGCCGCGGCGTCAGCGTGAATAGGCTCATCTTAGAGACGCTTCGCGAAAGCTTCCTGGGACGAGGGAAAAAGCCGCGTCGATATGATGACTTGGACGCGCTTGCCGGTAGCTGGTCCACGGCGGAAGCGTCGGCGTTCGCTGAGGCCGTCGCCCCCTTCGAGGAGATAGATCGGGAGCTCTGGCGATCATGAGGCTCATGATCGATACGAACGCCTACGCGGCCTTCATGCGTGGCGACCGGAACGTCCATGAGCTGCTAGCCGGCGCCGATGAGATTCTCATCCCTACGCCGGTGCTCGGCGAACTGCGCGCCGGTTTCCGAGCCGGTACGAAGGAAGCTCAGAACCTGGACGAGTTGCATCGCTTCCTCGCTAGTCCGCGGGTCGGCGTCCATCCCTTGGGCGAATCGAGCGCGGTTTTCTACGCCGAGCTTTACTCCGCCCTAAGGACGGCCGGGAAGCCTATACCCACGAACGATCTTTGGATAGCGGCCGCCGCGCTTGAATGCGGCGCCGCGCTCCTTACGAAGGACGCCTACTTCGACGCCGTGCCCGGTTTGCTTCGAGCTTAAGCCCGTCGTTAGGCGGGCCGTGAGACGAGCCGCCTTGCGCGCGCGGCGGCATCCGGGGTAAGCTCGGGCCCTGATAATTCCGGTATAACGAGGACGAAGCATGGCCCTGAACTGCGGTATCGTAGGTCTGCCCAACGTGGGCAAGTCCACCATATTCTCGGCGCTCTCCAGCGCCAAGGCCGAGGCGGCCAACTATCCCTTCTGCACCATAGAGCCGAATACGGGCATCGTCCCCGTGCCCGACCCGCGCCTGGACCGATTGGTCGAGCTCTTCCAGCCGGAGCGGCGTATCCCGGCGGTCGTGGAATTCGTAGACATCGCGGGCCTCGTGGCCGGCGCCAGCAAGGGCGAGGGCTTGGGTAATAAATTCCTATCGCACATCCGCGAGGTGGGAATCATCGCGCACGTGGTGCGCTGCTTCGAGGATCCGGACATCGTCCACGTGGCCAACCGCGTCGACCCCATCAACGATATCGATATTATCTTGACGGAACTGGCGCTAGCCGACCTGGAGACCGTGGACAAGCGCCTGGACAAGGCCCAACGCTCCATGCGCGTCTTAGGCGGCGAGCAGAAAAAGGCGGCCGAGCACGAGGTCGCCGCGCTGCAGAAGGTCCGCCCCGCCCTGGAGGAGGGGCGCCCGGCCCGCTCGGTCGCGCTCAGCGACGAGGAGGCCGCCGAGGCCAGGAACTGGTTCCTCCTCACCATGAAGCCGCAGGTCTACGTCTGCAATACCGACGAGGACGGCGTACGGAACGGCAATAAGCATATCGACGCGGTCAAGGCGCGCGCCGCCGCCGAAGGCTCGGAGGCCGTGGTTATCTGCGGCAAGTTCGAGGCCGAGCTCGCCGAGATGGAGAACGAAGAAGACAAAAAAGAGTTCCTAGCCGAGCTCGGGCTTAAGGAATCGGGGCTCTCCGCCCTGATCCACGCGGCCTACCGCCTCCTGGGGCTGCGCACCTTCTTTACCTCCGGCAAGGACGAATGCCGCGCCTGGACCATACGCGCCGGAGACAAGGCGCCCCAGGCCGCCGGCGTGATCCACACCGACTTTGAGAAGGGCTTCATCAAGGCCGACGTCTACCGCTACGAGGACATCGACGCCCTGGGCACCGAATCCGCCCTCCGCGCCGCCGGCAAGCTCCGCATGGAGGGCAAGGAATACGTCGTGCAGGACGGCGACGTGATGTTCTTCAAGTTCAACGTATAACAACAAAATGCCGACCGCGCTCCGTCCGTGCGTCGCCGTCCTGGCGCGCAGGGACGCGCGCTTGCCTGTAGGCTGCGCGGCGCGCCAAAGCGCCGCGACGTCATGGATGACGAGTGACGTGATGTTCATCAAGTTCAACGTATAAAAAACGCGGGGCGCCGTCAGGGCTGGGCGAAGGCGTTGACGATGCCCGTCGCGATCCTAACCGTAGCGCGTTCGCGGCCGCGCGAGCGGCTGACGACGTCCAGTAGGCAAGGCTTCGCTCCCTTGGCGCGGCAGAGTCCGGCCATGCGGGCTAGCGCCTGCGAGCCGCCCCAGGCTTTAAACGGGAAGGCTTGCGTCACGTAACAATACGCCTTAAGCCCGCTTAGGCCGCCGCAACGCGCGATGAACGCCGCCATGGGCGGCGCCAGGTTGAAGCCGCGGACCGGCGCGCCGAAGACGACGGCTCGGTATCCGACTAGGTCTACGGTAGGCGAGCCGGGGCTGACGCGTATGAGCTCGGTTGGGACGCCCGCGGCCTCCAAGTCCCCCACGATGCGCCGGGCGACTGAGAGCGTCGTGCCGGTCTCCGAGTAGACGACGACGGCTACGCTCACGACGGCCGCCTCGCCAGGGCCAAGAAGCGCGGCGCCACGGCGACGAGCCAAATGAGCCATGGCGCGAGCGAAGCGAGCGAGACGTAGAGTCCTATCGTCCCGACCGACGAGGGGATGATCATCAGGATCGCGGCGGCCAAGCCGGAGACGACGGCCGTCTTGCCGAATAATCCGCTCCTACGCATAACCGGCGTCATGATGAACAGGTAGAGGGTGTTGAGGACGTAGTAGACGTTGAAGGCCGTGCCCTTGTAGCCCTCCATGAAGCCGCGCGCCGCGGCGATGATGGCGACGCGTTCTTCAGGAGCCGCGGCTGCGTACGCCCCGCCTAAAGAGAGCATCTCGAAGGCGGGGTTCGACGCGAAGTAGGCGGCCACGCCGACGATGCCGAGCGCGGTCGCGATCAGCATGGGCGACTCGCCCGTAGGCCGTAGGGCGATGTAGAGCCCGAGGTAGATGATCACGAGCAGGACCGAGTCGACGAGGTAGAGGAGGTCCAAGCTCAGGAGCCCGAGCGCGGGGTTCCGGCCCATGAGGGCGAGCATGCCTTCGGCGTCGCCAGGCGGCATCCAGATGGCGTAGATGGCTATTTGCGTGACGATGAGCGCCGCCATGAGGAGCGCGGCGGCCCCTGCGGAACGGTATAGCCCCCGCCAAGGGTCTTGCCGCTTTTCAGTCGAATCAATCTCTTGAGCTTCTGACATAGGCCTCTCCTTATTCTATAAAATCGTGATCGTCGCCGGTTGCCCGCGCGAGGGTCCGGCACAGACGCGTGAGCGCGCCCCGTAAGGCTTCGCCGCCCATGCCGTCGTTCCCGCCGACGGCGATGCAGAGCATGCCCATGAGAGCGTAGGACGCGTTTTCGAGCGCCTCGGCTGCGGCCTGAGGCGGGCAGCCGGGCCGGCCGGCCAGGAAGGCCGCGGCGGGAGCCATCGCGGCCGCCAAAGCTTCGCTCTCCGAGGCGGCTGCCATGGGCTTAGCCGCGGGGTCGAGCGCGCGACCGTAAAGGAAGCGGAACACCCTCGGTCGTTCCATGAAATAGACGACGAAGCGCTCGAATTCATCCCGGAGGGCTATCCACGAGTCGATCTTAGGCGGACTTGCGACGGCTAGGTCTAACGCGACTTTACGTACGAGCGCCGAGCGGGCTCGCCAGAGAAGTTCGTCTTGGTTCGCGACGTATTGATAGAGCGTAGCCAGGGTATAGCCGGCTTCATGGGCGACGCGGCGTACCGCGGCCGCCTGGTCGCCTTCGCGCTCTATGATCCGGGCCGTCGCTTGCACGAAGGCCTCGCGCGTCCGCTCGCGCTTGACTTCTCTGCGATCGTGTGACGTACCCATCGACGCTCCTTGCCCTTAATTAAAACTATAACATGAACTCATAAAGTATATCAATGATGTACTAAATTGGCACAGGCTCGTCAAGCGCTCACTCTAGACCGGCGGGTAAAAACGCGGCGAAAGCTTTATACAAGCGCTTGGTTTGGGGGTACGAGGCGGCCGCCATTTATCGCGCGAGGGGCCGTAGCGGAAATCCTCCTCGTCCGGGGCTTCGAGGCTAAGCGGGCGGCTCCGGGAGGAGACGCCGTCCGGTTTTAGGCCCGCGGACGGGGAGATTGCAGCGCAGGACCCGGTCGGCGCCGGCTAGGCGCCGACGCGCCCAAGAACGAGAGGTCGCTTATCGCCAGGCTAGCTCGCCGCGGACGCAGGAATCGGCGCCCCGGCGGAGCTCGGCGGCTTGGCGCTCAAGGCCGTCCCGGGCGGGCAGGGGGGTCCAAGCGGCGGAAAGGCGGTCGCCTAAGAGGGCTTCCTGTGCGAACTCGACGCGCAGTTCGGCCAAGGCGCCGCCTGCGCGGGCTTCGGGGGGCGGGGCGTCGCAGAGCCAGGCTATGAGGTGGGCGTTATTGACGTGGCCGTTGTGGTCGATGTGGCGGTCCATGGCCGTAAGCTCGTAGCGCTCGCGCCAGGCCGCTTCGTCGGCGGGGCGCTCGGCGGAGAAGCGGGCGTCGCGTAAGGCGCGGGGCCGATCGCAGACGAGGCCGGGATCGATGGCGTTCTGGGCGCGCACGGGGCGCCTGGCCGCCAGGTCCACGACGAGGTAGGCGTATGAGGCGCGGGCCACGGGCTCGCCCGAGTCGCGGGAGTCGAGCTCGAAGTCGCGCAGGGCGAAGAGGCGCTCGAAGCCGGCCGGCCAGGTGCGCGCGACGAGGCGCTCGCCGCGCCTGGGCTCGCGGAGGAGGCGGAGGTCGATGCGGGAGAGCATCCAGGTGAGGCCGCGGGCGTTCATGGCGGCGCCGCCGAAGCCGATGAGGTCGGCGTGGTCGCTGGCCGCCTCCTGCAGGAGGTTGGCCAGGGCCAGGGGGCTATACGGGCCGCCGTAGCCCGAGTCGTAGCCGCGGACGGTGAAATCGAGCTCTAAGGGGACGATGCCGGGCATGGTGGCTCCTCGTTCGATGCTGTGCTACTATTCTGCCCCGGCGCGGGGCGTCGCGGCAAGCGGTGGCGGCGCGGAGGAGTTGGGCATGAAGATAGGCATCACGGGCGCTTTCGGCTTTTTAGGCTCCAATATCGCCAGCGAGGCTATGAAGCGCGGTCATGAAGTGGTCGCCTTCGCTTCGCGACGGCGCGACCACCCCTTCCTGCCTGCCGGTTCGGTCGAGCTCCGTAACTTGCGCCTGGGACAGGAGCCTGTGCCTGCCGAGGCCCTCGCGGGGCTGGACGCGATCGTCCATGCCGCCGGCGCTACGAGCTTCCGGGCTACTGACGCCCGGTCGGTCTGGGGCGTCAACGTCCTCGGCTCGCGGGCCCTCTACGAAGCGGCCCTCGCCGCCGGCGTCTCGCGCTTCGTAGACCTTTCGAGCGTCAACGCGATCGGTTCGACCGGCGGTAGGCTCGTCGACGAGCGGAGCGGTATGCGCTATGACCGGGGTTATCCCTGTTCCTTTAGCGGCCCCGAGGAGACGTTGGCCGCGGTCGCCGCTTCGGCGGACGGTGATTATCGCTTCCTAAGGCGTTCCGAAGTGCCCTATATTGATTCTAAGGTCGCAGCCTTCGAGCTGTCGCGGCGCTATGCGCGGGAGCGCGGCTTGCCGCTCGTGACGGTCTACCCGGGCACGGCGGTCGGGGCGGGGGACCCCGGCGGCGGCATCGGGCGTTTCATCGATATGGTATGGGAGGGGCGGCTCGGCATAGCGCCTTCCGGCTCTACCTCGTATATGGACGCGGGCGATTTTGCGCGCGGGGCGTTGGCGGCTCTTGAGCGCGGGGCGATCGGCGAGGGCTATATCCTAGCCGGCGAGACGATGAGCTACGCTGCCTTCATGGAGCTCGTATGGGAGCTGGCTGGGGATTCAGGCGCCGACGGGCGCGGAGGGAGGATGCGGCCAAGGAGGGCCGCCGTCGTGCCCGCCGCGCTCGGGGCCTTGGGAGCCGGGATAGCTGAACGTGCGCTACCCGGCCTAGGGCTCTACCGCGCCTTGGCGGTCTCGGGCGCCGTGCGCCAGGCCTATGATTCGGGCAAGGCGAAGCGCGAGCTGGGGTACAAGCCCGAACGTCCGCTCGCCGAGTCGATACGGGAATGCAGGCGCTTCTCCGAGGCGCTGAGAGCGAAAGCACATGGAGCTTAGATGGCAAAGACTATCGCGTTGACCGGCACGACCGGTTTTATAGGACCGCACGTTATCCGAAGGCTATCGGCCGACGGGCACAAGCTATCGTGCCTCGTGCGTCCGGGGCGCGCGTATGAGGCGGTACCGGGCGTACGGTACTGCGAAGGCAGTTTAGAGGAGGCGGAGAGCTTGAAGGCCCTGCTCGACGGCGCCGATACGCTCGTCCATTTAGCGGGCTTGACTCGCGCTAGGAGCGAGGGCGAGTTCATGGCGGTGAACTGCTCGTCGGTCCAGACCCTCATCGAAGCGGGCGTGGCGGCCTCGCCGAAGTTCGCGCACATCGTCGCCATGAGCTCGCTAGCCGCGGCGGGACCCGCCTCGGATGAACGCGGCGTATGCGAGGACGACGCGCCTGCGCCGCTGACGCCCTACGGTAGGAGCAAGGCGGCGCTCGAGGAGCTTCTTAGACGCTACGAGTCGAGCGTAGCCTGGACGGCCATACGCGCTCCCGGGGTATACGGCCCCGGCGATCGAGATTTCTACGAATACTTTAAGTTGGTGAAGCGGGGCTTCCGCGTCGTGCTCGGCAAGCGCAGCGTGCTCTCGCTAGTCTACGCGGAGAACCTCGCCGACGCCATTGCGCTCGCCGTCGAGCGGCCCGAAGCCCGGAATCAGGCTTTTTTCATAGCCGACGACGGGGCGTACGACTGGGACGACATCGGATCGATGATCGAACTGGCGCTCGGCGTTCAGGCTAGGCGAGTCGAAATTCCCTTCTGGGCTGTTCGCATCGTCTCGCTCCTGAGCCGCGCTATCGCCCCTCTATCCAAAAAGCCCATACTCCTTACCAAGGATAAGCTCTTGGAGATGTGCCAGGAGTACTGGGTGGCCTCGACGAAAAAAGCGAAGGACATGCTGGGCTTCATGCCAAGGGTGACGATGGCCGAAGGTTTTAAGAGAACGGCGGCATGGTATACGGAGCGGGGCTGGCTATAGTCGTTGAGCCGCGGGGACAAGCGCCCTCACGCTTCCGATCCCGGCTTCGTTCGGGGTGGTCGCCGACGCGTTTTTTTAGAAAGATTTAACTAAACATCCGTATAGCTACTTGCCAAGCCCGCTTGGGCGGCGCTATGTTTCCATCCACTATGGACAAGCTGATCGTCAAGGGCGCGCGCGAGCATAACCTTAAGAACGTGGACCTGGAGCTGCCGCGCGACAAGCTCATCGTCATATCCGGCCTGTCGGGCTCGGGCAAGAGCTCGCTGGCCTTCGATACTATCTTCGCCGAGGGGCAGAGGCGCTACGTGGAGTCGCTATCCGCCTACGCCCGCCAGTTCCTGGGGCAGATGAAGAAGCCCGACGTGGATTATATTGAGGGCCTTTCGCCCGCGATTTCGATCGAACAGAAGACGACGCATCGCAACCCCCGCTCGACCGTGGGCACGGTGACCGAGATCTACGATTATTACCGCTTGCTCTTCGCCAGGACGGGTACGCCGCACTGCCCCGAGTGCGGCCGAGAGATCAAAGAGCAGGGCATAGACCAGATCCTGGACACGATCATGTCCTGGCAGGACGGCGCTAAGCTGCAGATCCTAGCGCCGGTGGTGCGCGGCAAGAAGGGCGAGCACCAGAAGATCTTGGAGGACGCGCGTAAGCAGGGCTTCGTCCGCGCCCGCGTCAACGGGGAGTCCCGCTCGCTCGAGGACGACATCGTCCTCGATAAGCAGAAGAAGCATAGCGTCGAGATCGTCGTGGACCGGGTGCGCCTGAGCGAGGACGCTAGGCGGCGCCTGGCCGACGCGGTGGAGACCGCCCTGCGCATCGCCGACGGCCTGGTGATCGCGCTCCGCGACGAGGGCGACGGCGAGAAGGAGGAGTTCTTCAGCCAGCGAGGCGCCTGCCCAAGCTGCGGGATAAGCCTACCTGAGCTGGAGCCCCGGCTTTTCAGCTTCAATACGCCGCACGGCGCCTGCCCCTCCTGTTCCGGCCTGGGCATTAACCTGGAGTTCGACCCGGACCTGGTGATACCGGACAAAAGCCTGTCCTTCAACGAGGGCGGCTGCGTACCCTACAACCCGGACGCCGCTTGGTACCGCTCCCGCTTCGACGCCCTGGCCAAGCATTACGGCTTCAGCCTGGACACGCCCTTCGGCGAGCTCCCCAAGAAGATCATGAAGGTGATACTCCACGGCGGGGACCAAGCTATCAAGGTACGCTACGACAACGCCAAGGGCACGGGCCACTTTGAATACGAGTCGACCTTCCCAGGCATCCTGGCCGAGCTTAAGCGTCGCTACATCGAGACCACGAGCGACGGCATCAAGGACTGGCTGGAGAAATTCATGAGCGAGAAGCCCTGCGAGGCCTGCGGCGGTAAGCGCCTGCGGCCCGAGGCCTTGGCGGTGACCGTGGGCGGGACGAACATCCACGACCTTTCTAAGCGCTCGGTCGAGGACTCGGTCGCTTTCTTCGACGCGCTCAAGCTGAACCCGACCCAAGAGCAGATCAGCAAGCAGATCCTGAAAGAGATCACCTCGCGCCTTTCGTTCCTCAGGAACGTCGGCCTTGAGTACTTGAGCCTGGAGCGCAAGGCCGGCACGCTCTCCGGCGGCGAGGCGCAGCGCATACGCCTGGCTACGCAGATCGGCTCGAGCCTCGTGGGCGTGCTCTACATCCTGGACGAGCCTTCCATAGGCCTCCATCAGCGCGACAACCAGCGCCTCATCGACACCCTGGTGTACCTGCGCAACCTGGGGAATACCCTGGTGGTGGTGGAGCACGACGAGCAGACCCTGCGTACGGCCGACTACATCGTCGACCTAGGCCCCGGGGCGGGCGTGCACGGCGGGCACGTGGTGGCCGCCGGCACGCCGGCCGAGGTGATGAAGAGCAAGAAGAGCCTGACCGGGCGCTATCTAGCCGGCGAGCTGACGATAGAAGTCCCTAAGGAGCGGAGGGTCGGCAACGGCTCGGCTATCACGATCAAGGGTTGCCGCGAGCATAACCTGAAGGGCATCGACGTCACGATCAACTTAGGCGGCTTTACCTGCATCACCGGCGTCTCGGGCTCGGGCAAGAGCACCCTGCTCACGGATCTCCTCTACCCGGTGATATCCAACCGCGTGATGCGCACGAGCTGGCGGGAGGGCGACTACGATTCGGTCGAGGGCCTTGAGGCCATCGACAAGATCATCAATATCGACCAGAGCCCCATCGGCCGCACGCCGCGCTCCAACCCGGCGACCTACGTCGGCGTGTTCACCGCCATCCGCGACCTCTTCGCCAACCTGCCGGAGTCCAAGGCCCGCGGCTACAAGCCGGGGCGCTTCAGCTTTAACGTCCGGGGCGGCCGCTGCGAGCAGTGCCAGGGCGACGGTACCCTGAAGATAGAGATGCAGTTCCTGCCCGACGTGTACATCACCTGCGACGTCTGCCATGGTAAGCGCTTCAACAACGAGACCCTAGAGGTCCGCTATAAAGGTAAGAATATCGCCGACGTGCTGGACATGACGATTGAGGAGGCGGCGGGCTTCTTCGAGAAGGTGCCTCAGATAGCCCATCGCATGAACACGCTGCTCTCGGTGGGCCTAGGCTACATCAAGCTCGGCCAGTCGGCGCTGACGCTCTCCGGCGGCGAGGCCCAGCGCGTGAAGCTGGCCTTCGAGCTCAGTAAGCGCGCCACGGGTAAGACGCTGTATTTCATGGACGAGCCGACCACGGGCCTGCATTTCGCCGACGTCAAGCAGCTCATGGAGACCATCCAGCGCCTGGTAGACACCGGCAACTCGGTGGTCATGATCGAGCACAACCTGGACGTGATCAAGCAGGCCGACTGGATCGTCGACCTGGG
>CALKWG010000260.1 GCA_938004315.1 uncultured Spirochaetaceae bacterium | reverse complement strand
CCAGGTAGCCGTTGGCGATGAGGTAGGACGGCGTGCGCTCCTCCGGGGTGAGCCTTGCCCAGAGCTCGGGAATGAGGAGCGATACGTCGTGCGACACCTTGTACTTGTGGCCGATATGGCCGGCCGCGCTCGAGAAGCCATGGTAATCGCCCATGATGAAGCTTAAGAGCGCGTTATTGAGGTCGCTGGTCGGCGGGAGGGCGTTGAAGGGCCCCTTGGTCAGGGCGCCCTCGGAGCCCGCCCCCGTGGTGCTCGGGCTCTTGCCGGTCAGGGAGCAGACGAAATCCATGAAGAGCTCGGGGAGCTCCTGGTAATGGATGGGGCCGAAGACCGCCAGGGGCCTGATGCCGGCCTCCGGTTGGGGCGGGTTGTTGCGCCTGCCGGGGAGGACCGCGCCGACGGGGTGGTACACCGGCGCCGTCGCCGGTATGCCCCGATAGAGCCGGGGGCCGAGCTCCGCCAGGTAGCGCTCCAGGGGCTTGGCGTAGTTGAGGTCGAGCTGCAGGTAACGCGGGTTCTGGGAGGGTTTGCCGTCCACCATGCGCGGGTGGGACGAGGCGACGAAGTAGCGGAAGCGGTCGTCGGCTTCGGCGCCTTCGATCATGCGCCGCATGGGCTCGGTGTATTCGGAGAGCTCCACCGAGCGCTCGACCATGGCCTTGGCGTCCGAGCGCGTCAGCGGCTCGAAGTTGGAGATGAAGTTGTCCCCCCTGGCCATGTCCTCCTCGGCCTGCTTGTCGTAGCCGCGGTGGATGGCGTCGTCGGGGCGCTGGAAGAACCGGGTCTCGCAGTTCTTGACGAACTTGACCGAGGGGCCGGCGTAGGGCGGCAGGCCCTTGAGGGCCGCGCTCGGCACCACGACGGAGGCGGATATGTCGTCCTCCCACTGGATCTTCTCGGCGGGCATGAAGTCCTGGCGCAGCTTGTGGATGCTTCGCGCGCCCTCGGGGGTCCAGCCGACCCGCAGGTAGGAGCCTTGGACCGGGCGGCCTTCGAACTTGATCACGTTGCCGGCGGCGCCGTTGACCACGTCGGTATCGAAGCGGCGTATCCAGTCCGTTCCCCACTCGGGCTTGTAGAAGCGCTTCACCAGGAAGACCAGGGCCTTGACCCGCTCGGGGATCGCGGCTAGCCAGGCGTTGAACGCGTCGGTATACAGCGGCGAGGGCGAGAGCAGCTTGATGACGCTGCCTAAGGAGCGCTTCGCCGAGAGTATGGTGCGGCTGTCCTTGCCGTGGTTCTCCTTGGGATCCTTGAAGCGCGAGCCGTAGTCGTACTCGATGACGGCCTTGACGGCGGCCATGTCGGCGGCGAAGTCGCCGGTTACGATGGGCGCGTAGGTGATGGCGTCCCAGATGCTCTTGGAAATCTCCGACTTGCCGCCGCCGGAGACCGTAGAGGGCTTATGGCAGAGGAGGCCCTCCGACTCGGTGCCCACGAGGCGCCAGGCTCCCGAGCCCAGGTGCCTGTCCATGCGCACGCGGAAGCCGGTGGGGTGTACGTAGATCTCGTCGGGCAGGACGCGCAGCTCGTGGGGCGAGCCGTCTCGCGTCCAGCGCGCCTTCTGGTCGTCCAGCGATATAGTGGCGTCCTCCGGCAGATAGATCACCTTGGGGAACACGCGGTCTATGGCGTAGCCCTCGGGCATGAGCTCGACGCGTTCGCCTAAGATGCGAAGCAGGTCGTCGAAGCTTTGGCCGCGCGAGCGTAAATTCGTATCCGGTAGGAATTTGTTGCCCAGGTTGAAGCTCGGGATGACCAGGGCGCCGCCGGCGTGCTCCTCCTCGGTAAGCCCCAGGAGGTTGGACGCGTACGATATCTGGGTCTTGATCTCCTTCTTGGAGTAGCCGAAGTAGTTGTCCGCTATCAAGGTGACCATGACGCCTCGCTCGTCGCGGGCGCAGACCTTGAATGCCTTGCCGTCGTTATACAGCTCGGCCTCGTCCTTCCAGGCCATGCCGTCGCGCCGCTGCCGCTCGCTGGCCTCGTCCCAGCGCGGCAGGCCCAGGTCCTTCTTGCGCATGCGCACGAGGTGGGTGGCCAAGATGATGCAGCCGGTGTGCCCGCTCCAATGGAGCGGGTCCAGGGCCGCGTCGTTCTCCGCCACGAAGGGGTCGCCGGCGTTGCCGAAGATGCTCTCCACGAAGTCCAGGTTGGCCGCGAGCGAGGCCGGGGCGAAGAAGCGCGTCTCCATGGCCAGCTCCGGCAGGTAACCCGGGACCTCGGGGCGGACCATGGGCCGTAGGAGCAGCGAGAGGAAGCAGCGCGCCTGCTCCTGCTCCATGGCGGTGAAGGGCAGGACGAGCATGTCCTCCGGCGGCCTGAAGGCGGCGGCCAGCATGCGGGCGAAGGCCAGCTTAGGCACTTCCTTCTTATCGAGCGGGACCGGGAGGCCGCCGTCGGCGATATGGAAGACGCCCTGTGTGGTGCGCCGGTCGCTGGCGGGGTTATGGAGGACGCCGTTCCTGATGCGGTACGACGAGAGGGTGGGCGATTTGTACTCGTGGGCGTCAGGCGGCAGGGACAGCTCGCGGGACATGCCGTAACGGTCCAGGGTGAGGGTTCGGGACGGCAGGCGGGGCCGCTCCTGCGCGGGTAGGTCGGCGAGGTACGCGTCCAGGAAGGCCTGGATACGCCGGTCGGCCGGCGGCAGGAAATCGGCCAAGGCGCGGTTCTTCTCGCGATAGTTGGCTATCATATCGGAGGCCAGGTCTAGGAAGGCGGTGCCCTCCTTGGCGTAGACCGGCAGGCCGAGCGAGGCCAGCTTGAGGTTGATATAGGCTATGAGCCTGCCGCGCTCGGCCGGCGCGAGCCTTTCCATATGTACACCGAGTTCTCTCTTGACGGGCATGGGGCGCTCCTCTCGCGCGGGCCCGTTTCTACGGACCGCGACTCATGTACTGTACTAAATTGAGGCCGGCCTTACCAGGGCCGGCCTGACTATATCGGTAAATTATACGCGATAAATTATCGCCCGGGATCGGGCCGGCGCGGCGCCGACGCGCATCCTCCGCGGCCGGCCGGCATGGGGATCACGCCGGCGGCCGAGGCTTAAAGACCCGCCGCGGCTTTCTCGGCCGCCGATAGGCTTTCGCGCGAGGCTAAGGTCTTCAGGACCTTCTTCTCGTCGTAGAGCAGGAAGAGGGCCAGCCCCGCGGCGCAGAAGATAGCCGCCGTAACGGCCGTCGCCCTGACGCCTATGGCGCCGGTGACCGCGTCGCCGGAGGCCAGGTCGCCGACGACGCCCCCCGCCTTGGACAGGTCCGCGCCGAGGAGGAGGAGGCTCGGGATGATGAGGCCGGCCACGGTCTGCCCGAGCTTGGACATGAAGGTGCGCGCGCCGAAGAAGATGCCGGCCTTGAAGTCGCCGCTGGCTATGCCGTCGGCCTCGGCTATATCGGCCACGATGGCGTTCTGTACGATGCCGAAGATAGCCAAGGGTATCGCGGCCAGCACGACGACGACGAAACCCTGGGCCGCCGCCGGCATGGGGTAGAGCCCTAAGAACGCGGCGTAGACGAACACGACGATAAACCAAACGAAGGCGACCGAGAGGAGGAGCTTCTTGCCTAGGCGCTTGGCTATGAGGTTAACCGGCACGTAGAAGACGAAGGAGAGGAGGAACATTACCATGACCAGGGTTGAGTTGAACTCCTTCGGCAGGCCCAGGAGCACCGTCACGAAGTACACGAGCACCGTGTTGATGATGGTGATGGCCACCCAGTAGGCCAGGTCCGAGAGCG
>CALKWG010000259.1 GCA_938004315.1 uncultured Spirochaetaceae bacterium | reverse complement strand
CCTCGTCGCCCAGGATGTCGGAGAGCACCGCGTAGCGCGAGCCGTCGGTGATGAGTCCCATGGCGATGCCGGCGACCGGCCGCTTCAGGGGCACGCCGGCGGCGAGCATCGAGAGGGTGCCGCCGCAGACGCTGGCCATGCTCGAGGAGCCGTTGGACTCCAGGATCTCGGAGACGACGCGCACGGTGTACGGGAAGCGCTCCTTGGTCGGCAGGACGCGCTCGAGGGCGCGGCGGGCCAGGTGGCCGTGGCCGATCTCGCGGCGGCCGGTGCCCAGGCGCCCGGTCTCGCCCACGGAGAAGGGCGGGAAGTTATAGTGCAGCATGAAGCGCTCGCGACGGTCGCCCTCGATGTCGTCGAAGATCTGCTCGTCGAAGACGGTGCCGAGGGTGGTGACGGCCAGCGCCTGGGTCTCGCCGCGGGTGAAGAGCGCCGAGCCGTGGGTGCGCGGCAGGATGCCGACCTCGCAGCTGATGGCGCGGATGTCCTCGAGGCCGCGGCCGTCGACGCGCAGGCCCTTGTCCAGGATGCCGGAGCGGAGGATCTCGTACTGCAGGTCCTCCATGAGCGCGGCGAAGAGCTTCTCTTGGGGCTCGTCGACGAGGACCTCGGCGAAGGCCTCGCGGGTCGCCTTGATCGCGGCGGCGACGGCGGCGTAGCGCTCCTGCTTCACCTTGGTGAACAGGGCGCCGGCCAGGCGCTGGCGGGCGAAGGCCTCGATCTCGGACTTACGGCCGAGCTCGGCGCGCAGGGGGGCCATGGGAAGCTTGTCTTTGCCCACGGCGTCGCGCATGCCGCGTATCAGGCGGCAGATCTCGGCGATGGGGCCCTTGGAGGCCTCGATGGCGCCGAGCATCAGCTCCTCGGAGACCTCGTCGGCGCCGCCTTCGACCATGGTGATGCCCTGCTCGGTGCCCGCGACGACGATCTCGAGCGCCGAGCGCTCGATCTGCTCGTAGCTGGGGTTGATCACGTAGCCGCCGTCGACGTGGCAGACGCGCACGGCGGCGATGGGGCCGTTGAAGGGGATGTCGGAGATATGGACGGCGGCGCTCGCCGCGTTGATGGCCAGGATGTCGGGCGGGTTGACGCCGTCGGCGCTGATGACGGTCGGCACCACCTGGATCTCGCGACCGAAGGCCTTGTCGAAGAGCGGGCGCATCGGGCGGTCGATCAGGCGCGACACGAGGATCTCGCGGTCCTTGGGCCTGGTCTCGCGCTTGATGAAGCCGCCTGGGATCTTGCCGGCGGCGTAGTACTTCTCATTGTACTCCACGGTGAGGGGGACGAAGTCCAGGCCCTCGGTGACCTTGGAGGAGCAGCAGGCCGTCGCGATGACGGCCGAGCCGCCGAAGCGGCCGAAGACCGAGCCGTTGGCCTGCTTGGCCAGGCGGCCGGTCTCGAGGATCATGTCCTCGTTATTGATCTTGATGGTGCTGGTATGTGCCATCGGGTACGTTTTCTCCAACGGGAACGCTTTGCCGCCGCTCGTTCGGCGGCGGCCGGATCCCCTTCAATGCGACGAGGCCCGAACCGCATGCGTTCGGGCCCGCAGGAACTCGTTATTTGCGGATGCCTAGTTTCTCAATCAGGGCGCGGTACTTCTCGAGGTCGGTGCGCTGCAGGTACTTGAGCAGCTTTCGGCGCTGGCCCACGAGGCGAAGGAGGCCGCGGCGGCCGTTGGTATCCTTCTTATGGATCTTAAAGTGCTCGGTCAGCTGGTTGATGCGCTCGGTGGTGAGGGCGATCTGCACCTCGGTGCCGCCGGTGTTCTTCTCGCCGGCGCCGAACTCTTTGATTATGCCGGCCTTCTGTTCCTTGGTAACCATCTCTCTATACTCCTTACTTCCGTGTAACCTTAATTAGGCGAATGGAATTCGATCGCGTCCCAGTCCGCCGCCCGGAGGCGATGCGCCTCGGGCTGCCCGGCGGGAGCTTCAACCCGCAGGCGGCCTTCGGTCACGCGGACCATGACGCGCAGGGCGCCGTCTCGACGCGTAAGCCGCCCTTCGTACGAGCCTTCGCGCGGGAGGACGTAGCCGCGCCGGGACGGTCGTATGACGAGCGACGAATCGTCGCCGACGGCCTCGAAGGCTCTCAGGTCGAGCGTGTAGGGGCGGCCGAGCATGGCGAGTGCCCGATCCGTGCGCCCTTCGCGCAGGAGCGACCGAATGACGCTGGAGCTAACGCGGACGCCGTCGACCGCGACCGGTTCGACGATATCGACCTCGGCGCCGAGCTCCTCGGCGATCTGCCGCATGGCCCGCGCGTCGGTCATCATCCTATAGCCGCAACGAAAATCGTTCCCTACGGCGAAATAGCGGGCGCCGCACGACCGTACGAGCGTCGAGACGAATTCATTCCCCGTCAGTTTACTGAAATCGCCGGAAAAGTCAATCAGCACGCAGAGCGAAACGCCGAGCGCCTCGAGCGAGGCGAGCTTCTGGCCGAGAGTCTGGAGGCTCCCGCCGAAGCGCTCGGGGGCGGTGACGAGCTTGGGATGGGCGGTGAAGGTGACG
>CALKWG010000258.1 GCA_938004315.1 uncultured Spirochaetaceae bacterium | reverse complement strand
GGCGGCCCCGGCCTTCTGGCCGACCGCCGCCTCGCGAACGGAGTCGCCGGCGGCCTTATGCTCGTCGACCAAGGCGGAAAGCTCCCGGGCCGCGCCGCCGAGCGCGTCTAAGCCGCGGCGCAGCTCGGCCGCCGCCCCCGATACGGCCGCGGACCGTTCCCGCGCGCCGTCCAGGGCCGAGCCGGCGTCGTCCGCCGCCCTACCGACCGCGGCGGTCGCCTGGGCTATGCGCTCGGCCAAGGCGCCGAAGCGACCGAGCGTGCGGTTGACGAGGCTCGCCAGCTCGCCTAAGTCGTCGGCGGCCCTGATCTCCACCCGGCGAGAGAGGTCGACGCGCTCGGCGTCCATGGCCGCGAGCCGCGACGAGAGGGCGCCGAGCCGATCCTTATATCTCATGGACGCGGCGCTGTGCGCGCCGGCGGCGACGAGGAGCAGGAAGGCGGCCTCGATGATGAAGACGAGGCGCTCGACGCCCAGGGGATCGAGGGAGCGCCGCCAGGGCGGCACGGCGGCGCTCGCGGGCAAGTCGGGACGGTTGGCTAAAACGGCCAGGCGCGGCGCTAGGCGCTCGGCGAAGAGCTCGGCGGCGTAGGCTTCGTCGCGCCCCGCGGCCAGCGCGTCCGCCAGGGCGCGCTGCCCGATGGCTGCGTACTCGACGCCGTCGCGTAGGCTGAACTGCATGAACGACAGGGCGTAGAAGGCGACGGCTAAGCCGAGGGCCCATTGTTTGGCGGCCGTAGAGGCCTGGCGCCTACGGCCGCCTATATCGTAGATGCCCAGCCCGTCTCGCACCGGGGCGAACGAGGCTTCGTCCAAGGCCAGCTGGGCGCTGGCGTAGACGTAGCCGCCGGCCAAGTTCGAAAGAAGTATGATAAGGCGGTCGAAGCGCAGGACGCTCGCCAAGCCGTCGGAGAGGATTTGGAGGATCAGGAAGCCGGCGGCGAAGCCGATCTCATTGATGGCTACGACTAAGGCGGAGTAGCGCAAGATGCGTCGCCTCGTTCGCTCGGCTTCTTCCGGGTCGAGGGCTTGGCCACGCTCGAGGGCGAGGGCGGCGCGCTGGATGGGCAGGGCCGACAGGTAGAGGATGAGGCCGAAGACCAAGGCCGGGGGCATGACGTACAGCCCGATGAAGCCGAAGACCGCGCCGACGTATCCGGCCGTCCCCGGTATCCCCAGGACGATGCCGTCGCGTACGAAGGCCAGGCTCTGGATGACGAAGTAGACGCCGACGATCATGATCGCCGAGTTGAGCGTGACGCGGATGGCCAGGGTTCGTGAGCGCATACGGCATTCCTCGTTGGTTTAGGCGGGAGCGCGATCGCGCCGGCGGGCTTGGGCGGTTCCCCTTGGTAATTCTTAGTTCGCTCGTTATACTTTATCCGAAATTATCATATACGCAAGGAGCGACGCGATGAAAGCCGCCAAGATAAGCGACAAAATTTGGGCCCTGCACGCCGATATCGAGACCGAAGACCTCTTCGAGGGCATTTGGCCCATACCCGACGGGGTTACGCTCAATTCCTACCTCGTGAAGGGCGAGAAGGTCGCCCTGATCGACCTCGTCCGCGACTGGTGCGGCGCCGCCGACGGCCTTAAGGACCAGCTGGCCCAGGCCGGGGTCACGGTCGACAAGATCGACTACCTCATCCTCAACCATATGGAACCTGACCATACCGGCTACCTCGCGGAGTTCAAGGCTGCCAATCCGGGCGTAGAGATCATCGCCACCGCCAAGGGCCTTGAGCTCGTCAAGAGCTTCTACAAGATAGAGGACGGCCTCCGCGCGGTGAAGTCGGGCGATACCCTGGACTTAGGCGGGGTGACGCTGGCTTTCGAGGAGATTCCCAACGTGCACTGGCCCGAGACCATGGCGACTTACGAGCCCGAATCCGGGACGCTCTTCGCCTGCGACGCCTTCGGCAGCTTCGGCAAGCTCGGCGAGCGGGTCTTCGACGACGAATTCAGCGCCGAGGAGCATGCGTTCTACGAGAAGGAGAGCCTGCGCTACTACGCCAACATCGTGGCCAGCTTTAGCCTCTTCGTGAAGAAGGCCATTGCCAAGCTCGCCCCGCTCTCTATCAAGGTGATAGCGCCGAGCCACGGCATCATCTGGCGCAAGAACCCCATGGCCATCGTGGAGCGCTACGCCAAGTACGCCGGCTACATGGACGGCCCGCAGGAGAAGGAGATCTGCGTGATCTGGGGCTCGATGTACGGCAACACCGAGAAGGGCCTGGCCGCGGTCCTGGAAGGGATCAAGGAGGAGGGCGTGCCCTACTCCATCCACCGGGTGCCGAACGAGGACGTCTCCTACGTCCTGGCCGACGCGTACAAGAGCGCCGGCCTCCTCATCGCCATGCCCACCTACGAGTACAAGATGTTCCCGCCCATGGCCTACGTCCTGGATATCTTCGAGCGCAAGCACGTCTGGAACCGCACGGTCCTGCGCATCGGCAGCTGGGGCTGGGTCGGCGGGGCCAAGAAAGAATACGAGGCCGCCATCGCGCCCCTGAAGTGGGAGAGCCTTGAGTCGGTCGAGTGGGCCGGCGCGGCCGGCGCCGAGACCCTCGCCCTCCTAAAGGAGCGCGGCCGCGAGCTAGCGCGGGCGGTCAAGGCGAAGTAGGCGGATCTTCCGCGGGGCACGGCGGATTCGCCGGCCCGCTTGAGGCCTACGCGACGCGGCCCCGGGCTCGATCGAGCCCGGGGCCGCTCTTTATCTGCGGGGACGTTCGATGTATCCCGGCGCTATCCGCGGGCTCGGCCCGGGCCGTCCGGGCGGAGGCTTCCGCGCCGTCGCGATCGGATCAGTAATAATCCTCGCCGGTGAACTCCTCTTCGAACTCGTCAGCCACCTCCGCCGCGAAGTAAATGAAGCTGTTCAAGGCCTCGGCGCCGATGTCGGCGGGAACCTTGATAGAGAATAAGATATAGACCGACGAGTCGCCGTAATCCACGCCCCATGAGCCTATCTTCATGGTGGCGCTCTGCTCCAAGAGGTACAGGAGCGTGTCGGAATCCGGGTAGTCGTCAAGTTCTGCGCCTATGGCGTAGAGCTCACGTATCTCAATCCCGTCATACTTCTCCGTATTCGACATGACGACGACGTTCTGGCTGCGATCCTCGTTCTTGCTCATGGTGTAGAGCACGAGATAATTGCCATAGCTGTTGACGTCGTATTTCACGCCGACCGAATCGAGCGCCTCCGCCAAGCGGGGATCCGCCTGCGGGGCTTGGGCGAAGGCGCCGGCCGCGCCGATCGCGGCGAGGGCGATCGCGATGGCGAAGGCGCGCATACCTAGCTTCATAGTCGTTCCTTTCGCGACGCCCGCCCCCGCGGCCCGAGTCGGGAAGTCCCGGATATCCTCGACGGAGTATACGACGGCGTCAGGCCACAATAATGGCGCGCGGCGGCCTATAAAACAAGGCCGTCGGCGCCCATAGGTAGGCGCGCCGACGGCGCAGGGCGTCAGAAGCGCCCGAGGTCCTTATCCCCGCGGCCTGAGAGGTTGACGATGCAAAGCCGGCCGGTATCGCGCATGAGCTTCATGGCCAGGGACACGGCGTGCGCGCTCTCGATCGCCGGGATGATGCCTTCGAGCGCCGATAGAGCCTTATACGCGGCGATCGCCTCGTCGTCCATGACGGGGTGGTACTCGACGCGCCCGGCGTCCTTCAAGGCGGCATGCTCAGGCCCTATGCCCGGATAATCGAGGCCGGCCGAGACGGAGTGGGCGTCGACGGGATTCCCCGCGTCATCGAGGAGGCAATACGAATAGGTGCCTTGGAAGACGGCCGGGCGGCCGCGGCTCAAGGTGGCGGCGGTCTTAAGGCCGGCGAGGTCGGTGCCGCCGCCCTCCGCGCCGTAGATGGCCACGCCGAGGTCGGCTAAGAAGGCGGAGAAGAGGCCGATCGCGTTGGAGCCGCCGCCGGCGCAGGCGACCAGGGCGTCGGGGAGCCGGCCTTCAGCCTCCACGATCTGGGCCCGCGCCTCGGCGCCGATGACCGATTGGAATTCCCGCACGATAGAAGGATAGGGATGCGGCCCGACGGCCGAGCCGAGGCAGTAGAAGACGTCCGGGTGCTCGATATAATAGCCGAGCGCGGCGTCGACCGCGTCCTTGAGCGTGGCGGTGCCGGCGTCCGTGGTGACGAGCTCGGCGCCTAAGAGCCGTATGCGCTGGACGTTCACCGCCTGCCTCCTAGCGTCCTCGGCGCCCATGAACACGGTGCAGCGGAGCCCGAAGAGCGCCGCCGCCGTGGCCGTGGCGACGCCGTGCATGCCGGCGCCGGTCTCGGCGATCAGGTGGGTCGCGCCTATGCGCCTGGCGAGCAGCGCCTGGCCCATGGTGTTGTTGATCTTATGCGCCCCCGTATGGTTCAAGTCCTCGCGCTTTAGATAGATCGTCGCGCCGACCCGCTCAGATAGCCGCGCGGCCTTATAGAGCGGGCTGGGCCGGCCGACGTAGTCGCGAAGGTAATAGCGGAGCTCGTCCTGGAAGGCTTCTTCAAGCCGGGCCTTATGAAATGCTTCTGCCAAGGCCTCGAGTTTAGGCGCCAGGATGGGCGGCACGTAGGCGCCGCCGTAGACGCCGAACATGCCTGTCTTAACGGCGCTCTCCGCCGCGTAACCGAGGATTGATTGCTGCATACGATTCCTTTCAAAGCTGTGAACGCATGATAGCGTTTCTATGTATAGATACTATGTACCATGGCGCCTTGTTTCTGTCAATAGATACAAGCGCGCTTTGTAGCCCGTTCCGCCATAGTACGACGCCGAGCTTGCGATCGGCCGCGTAGCGCGCGATACTTGGATCTATGGAACCGATGCCGAGCGACTTTCTCCTCAAGGCCATTTTAGAAGGCAGGTTGGACGATGCGATGGCCTACTTGACGGCCCAAGCGGAGCGCGACGGCTACGCATCGACCATCAGCGCTTCGCTGGAGCCGGCGCTGATGGAGATAGGCGATCTATGGGCGCACGAGAAAATCTCGCTAGCCCAAGGATACGTAGCCGGCAAACTCGCCGAGCGGATCCTCGACGCGGCCTTGGCGGCCGAAGATGCCGGCGGCCTCAAGACCGGCCGGCGCGGACGGGTCGTCCTAGGGAATGTCGAGGACGACTACCACGCCTTAGGGCGGCGCATGGTCGCCTCATTCCTACGCCTGGACGGTTGGGAGGTCGTAGACCTGGGGAACGACGTGGAGCCTGAGCGATTCGTCGACGCGGTCTTGGAAGCGGAGGCGCGGATCATCGGCGTCTCCGCCATGATGCTCTCGACGGCCCAGAACCTGCCGCGGATACGCGACGAGATCGAGGCGCGCGGCTTAGGCGGCCGGCTCCGCCTAGCGGCGGGCGGCGCCATCTTCCGCCTCAGGCCCGAACTCGTGAAGGAACTCGGCGCCGACGGCACCGCCGCGACGGCCATCGAAGCGCCGGCCCTCTTCAGGGCCCTGTACGAGGAGCTCACGCCATGACCGGCCCCGAACGCGTAATGGCCGCCCTCTCCGGCGTCTTGACCGATAGGCCGCCCTACGGCCTCGTCTGCGGGAGCTTGGGCGCCCGCCTAGCCGGGTACGAGCCCGAAGAGGCCTTCGGAGATCCTGAGCTCTACGTTAAGGGTCAGGAGGCGGCCGCGGCCCTGCTCGATCCGGACATCGTCTTCACGCCCTTCGTGCTGGCCTTCGAGGCGGTCGCCTACGGCGGCGAGCTCGCGCCGCAGCGCGGTGCGGTGTATAACCTCCGCCGCCCGCCGTTCAAAAACGCCCGGGACGCCGCCCGCGCGTTACGGGCCGCGCCGACGCCCCTGGACGCGGCCGGCATCCGCTTCATGCTCGAGGCTACGAAGCGGCTGGCCGATGCCGTCGCCGGGAGCCGCATGGTCGTCGCGCCCATAGCCTCGCCGGTCGACTTCCCCGCCCTGCTCATCGGCATCGAGTCCTGGCTCGACGCGTTACTTTTCGATCCGGACGCCGCGCGCGAGCTGGCCTCGGCCGGCTTCGATCATTTCGCCGCCCTGGCAGGCGCCTACGCCGCCGCCGGGGCGCAGGCCCTGGCCAGCCCGGTCATGTTCGTCAACCCGTCCATATTAGATGAGCGCCGCGTGCGCGAGCTGGCCCTGCCGATCCTTACCGAAGGCTTCGGCCGCAGCCCCCTGCCCATCGTATTCCACCATGGGGGGAACCCCTTAAGCCGTTACCTCGGCCTTTTCGGCGGCTTACCTCAAGTCGCGGGCTTCGTCCTCGGCGAGCGGGACGTCTACGCGGAAGCCCGGGCCGCGATCGGAGCCGGCCCGCTCCTCATGGCCACGATACCCGGGCCGGCCTTCGCCGCGTTCACGCCCGATACCCTACGCGCCAGGCTCGCCGCCCTCTTTGAGAAGCGAGGCGCCGACCCGGCCTGGGGCTTTACCAACGCCGGCGCGGAGCTTCCGGCCGAGACGCCCTCCGAGCTCTTAGCATCCGTCAGGGACTTCTTCCATGGCCGGCCCTAGGCCGGTCGTCGTGGCCTGCGGCATCTTCGCCGCGGAGCTCTCCGCGCTCTGGCCGGGCGCCTTCGGCGGCGCCGAGCTCGTCTACCTCGACTCGATGCTGCACATGAGGCCCTCGGAGTTGGGCCGGCGGCTGAACGAGACCCTCACGGGCCTCGGCGGGCGGCCGATCGCCTTGGCCTACGGCGACTGCTGCCCCTACATGCGCGAAATGGCCGAGATCCCCGAGCGCGCCCGTACCCCGGGCGTCAATTGCTGCGAAATCGCCTTAGGTAGGGCGCGGTATAGGGAGCTCAGGCGCCAAGGCACCTTCTTCTTCATGCCCGAATGGGCTACCCGATGGCGGGAGGTCTTCAGCTTCGAGCTCGGGCTCGAGGATCCGGCCCTGGCGCGCGCCTTCATGCAGGATACGATGAAGCGCCTCGCGTACATAGACACCGGGACGAAGCCGGTACCGAAGGCCCTGCTCGACGAGATCGCCGCGTACTTCGAACTGCCTATGTCGATAGAGCGGGTTGGATCCGACGAGATCGTCACGGCCGTACGGGCGGCGCTCGAACGCGCCGCCGAGGCCGATCCGGCTCGGGGTAGGGCTGATGGTTGAGGTCAAGCCCTCGAGCGGCGGCGTACCCTATTCCATCCTCATCGCGGACCTGCTCCAAGCGTTGCTGGCCAAGGCGGAGAACCCTAGGGTCTGCGCCGAGCTCTTAGGCGAAAGCATACGAGGCCTCATAGGCGTGAAGTCGGTGTTCGTCATCCGATGCTCGGAGACGAGCGCCTCGCACCGGCACGAGCTCCTCTCGGCGGTCCCGGCCAGGCGGGCTGATATCGCCGCCGACCCGCGTTTCCTGGAGCTCCTTGAAGCCTCTCACCAACTCGACGGCCCGACCGCGCTCGGCGGCGAGCCGCCGAAGGGCGGAGGGGATAGGCTCGGCTCGCGCGGGGCCTCCACGGGCGACCGCATGGCGGGAGGGGCCGAGCCGCGGCTTAGCGACTTGGCGGCCGCGCTCGACCGGGACCTGACCATCATCGTCCCCTTGAGCTACGGGGGCCGCCGCATGGGCGCGGTGGTGCTCTTAGGGATAATGGATCAGGCGAACATCGCGGGGATACTCGACGCCCTGTCGAGCATCGCCGGCGTCTTCGCCCTGATACTGCGGAACGCCTTCCTCTATGAAAACCTCGAGGACGCCGTGGCGGAGCGCACCGCCTGGCTTGAGGACGAACGGGCTAAGCTTCAAAAGGCCTTGGATGAGCGCCAGGTGCTGCTTCGGGAGATCCACCACCGGGTAAAGAATAATTTACAGATCGTCGACAGCCTCCTGCACCTGCAGTGCGAGCTCGCCGAAGACGCCGCGGCGGCCGAGGCGCTCCTCATCGCGCGGAGCCGCATCGGGGCCATGTCCATGGTGCATCAGCAGCTCTACGCGGCGGACGAGCTCTCCGCGGTGGAGCTGTCGGACTACGTCCCGAAGCTCGTCATGACGGCCCTGCAGGCGGCGGCGCCGGCCATGGAGGCCCGATTCGAGATCGCCCCGGCGAAGGCGAGCCTGGGCGCGGCCATCCCCCTGGGCTTGATCGTCAACGAACTGACGGTCGAGACGGCCGTGAAGCGCGCCGTCGGGGGAGAGCCGGCGAGCCTCTTCGTCGGCTTCAAGGATCTTGAGGGGGCCTATGAACTCCGTATGGCCATCGAAGGCGCGGGCGACGAGGGCGCGACGGCGTCCGGCCTAGGCCGCGCCTTGGTCGAGGCGCTCGCCGGCCAGCTAAGCGCCCGCTTCGCCTGGGAGCCTAGCGGAGGCTCGGGTTTTACCCTATACTTAAGCGCGGAGGCCTTGAAGCGATGAAGCTCCTGATAGCCGAGGACGAAAACATCATAGCGATGAGCTTAGCGAGCCAACTCAAGGCCCTCGGCCACGAGGTCGTCGCCCTTTGCCAAACGGGCGGCGACTGCGTGCTCAAGACGGCGGAGGAGCATCCAGACGCCGTGTTCATGGACATCTGCATGGAGAGCGAGCGGGCGGGCATCGAGGCGGCCAAGATAATCAGGCAGAGCGTAGGCACGCCCATCGTCTTCTGCAGCGCCTACGACGACCCCGAAACGCGCCGCCTGGCCGGCGAGGTCAAGGCGGTCGCCTTCGTCTCCAAGCCCTTCTCGAAAGCCGCGCTCAGGCAAGCCCTCGAGGCTATCGCGTAAGCTTTCGCGCCGCGCGGGCTTCGGCCGAGCGGGCGTGGGCCTCGAGCCCCTCGAGCCTGGCGAGCGCGGCGCTATCGGCCGCGAGCCGCGTCAAACCTACGTCGTCGTCGAGCCGAAGCCAGGTCCTGATCCGCACGAAGTCGATAACCGATAGCCCGCCCGACGAACGCGAGCGCCCAGCGGTGGGCAGCGCGTGGTTCGGGCCGGCGCCGTAGTCGCCGAAGGCCTCGGCCGAGCTCGACCCTAGGAACAGCGCGCCGGCATGGCGGAGGTACGGCCTCAGACGCTCAGGATCCGCTAACGCGAGCTCCAGGTGCTCGGGGCAGAAGCGGTTGGCCGCCTCGGCTAGGGCGAGCTCGACCGGCGCGAGGTCGCCATAGGCCGCGGCGTCCCCGGCCCTCGCCAGGTAGAGCCAGGACGAGGCCAAGGCCCGCTCGGCGTTCTCGGCGTTCTCGGGGCCCGCGGCTTTGAGCTCGCCGAGGGCGCGAGCCAGGGCATCTTCGAGGGCGTCGGCCAGGGCCGCCGAATCGGTGGCTAGGCAGGCGAGCGCGTCGGGGTCGTGCTCTGCCTGGGCCAAGAGATCCCAGGCCAAAGCCTCCGGATCGGCCGAGCCGTCGGCCAGGACGAGGAGCTCGCTCGGCCCCGCCGGCGCGTCGGTCTTGATGACGGCTTGGGCGATAAGCTTAGCCGCCGCCACGTAGCGATTGCCCGGCCCCACGACCAGGTCGCGGGGCGTAAGCGGCCCCGCGCCATAGGCGAAGGCGGCGATAGCCTGGGCGCCGCCGGCGGCCAGGAGCCGGTCGGCGCCGGCCAAGGCGCAGGCCGCGAGGATGGCAGGCTCCGGACGCGGGCAGGCGACGGCTACGTCAGTCACGCCGGCGACCCGCGCGGGAATCGCGGTCATGAGTACGCTGGACGGCAGGGGGAAACGGCCGCCGGGCGCGTAGCAGCCGACCCGCTCTATGGGGAGGATCTCATGGCCGGCCATCCCCCCGGGCACCGGCGTAGCCAGGGTTGATAGGGACGAGAGTTGGGCCTGGGCGAAGGCGCGTATGCGGCCGGCGGCCGCCTCGAGCGCGTTCCGCTCGGCCGCCGGCATCGATGCCAAGGCGGCCGCGAAGTCCTCGGGGCCGTACAAGAGGCGACCGGCGTTGCCGTCCAAGGTCGCGGCGTAGCCGGCGAGCGCCGGCTCGCCGCCCTGCCTGACCGCCTCCATGATGGCTCGGGCCGTCTCCATGGTTCGGGCGTCCTCGAACGAGGCGCGGCGCGCGCTTATCTCGCCGAGGCCTACGCGCCTCAGTGTATGCTTTCGCGCCACGGGCGGTCCCCCTTCTCCTCGTACGGCCGCTTGGCGTTGCCGGGCCGACGGCTCAGCTTGAGCGATCGTTCGTCTAAGACGCGCTCCGCCTCGTAGAGGCTCGAGCCCGAGGCGGCCAACTTTATCGCCGCGAAGTAGAGGAGGTCGGCCGCCTCTTCGGCCGCGCGCCGCGGGCCCTCGGCCTCGGCGAGCTCGCCGGCCTCCTCGGCCAGCTTCGCCGCCAGGAGAGCCGGCTCGCGGAAGAGCCTCGCCGAATACGAGCCGGGCGGCGCCTCGCCGGCGGCGAGCTCGGCGGCCCGCCTGGCTACCGTGCGCTCCAGGCGCCCGAAGCCTGAGTCGGCCCGATCGTCCCGGCCGAGACCCGGATCCCAGCAGGAGC
>CALKWG010000257.1 GCA_938004315.1 uncultured Spirochaetaceae bacterium | reverse complement strand
CGTCGACCACCGAGATCTACACTCTTCCCCTACACGACGCTCTTCCGATCTCGGCGCTCGGCCTCGCCAAGATACGAGCCGGTGGGGTTGTTCGGGTTGATGACGACGATGGCGCGCGCGTCGCCCTCGCGGGCGGCCCTCATGAGGGCGTCGATATCGACGGCCCAGCCGGCGGGATGCCGATACTCCAGCCGATACGGCAAGGCGCGAAGCCCCTCGAGGCCGGCCAGGTAATCGAAAAGCGGATAACCGGGCTTCGGTACGAGGACGGCCTGGCCGGGGTCGCAGAGGAGCTTGAAGAGCCAGGCGTAGGCCTCCGAGGTACTGGCGGCCAAGAAGAGCTCGTCATGGCGGCAGCCGAGCCGCCCGGCCAAGGCCTCGCGCGCGCCGACGAGGCCGCGCGGGTCCGGATCGTAGCGTAGGTTATCGGGCCGAGCCAAGGCCTCTATGACTCCCGACGGCTTAAGGCCGCAGCGGCTAGGATTGCTTTCAGCCAGGTTTAGTATGGGAAGGCCGCGCGCGCGGCGGGCGGCGACGGCCTGAGCCAGTCTATTATCATGCGCGGCGGCCGAGATCCGACCAGAAAACGTGAGGCGCCTCATGGGCGAACTATACCCCGGAGTCAGGCGTTTGTACGAGGGCGACCCCGAACGCGGCTCCGCGAGCGCGGCCCCATGGGTTCACTAAAAGCTCGAATGGATATATACTCATACCCTTACCATGCAATGGCCGCCCGCGCGCTCGCGCGAGCGGCCCGTAAGGCTAGCCAGTGAGACGTTCTTCGGTCGCCCGCCGCCTCTTCATCACCCTCACCCTCCTGTTCGCCTTGGTCGTCGGCCTGGTGGCCCTGTCGATGTACTTGACCGTCGCCGGATCGGTGGAATCGGCGGTGCTGGGCAACATCACCCGCGACATGGCCCTCGTGGCCCGCGACTTCGAGATTTGGCTATCGAGCAAGACCGGCACCCTCGAGACCTTACGGCATGCGGTCCTGCGCTTCTACGACAGCCCCGACCTCATCTTGAAGCTCCTCAAGGACGCCACGGACGCGGATCATGATATAGCCTGGGTCTACTTCGGCTCCGCGAGCCGGGACGCGTCGTCCTTCGAGACGTGGGACGAAGGCTACGTCCGGTCGGGAGACGGCTACTATCTGGACGGCTCGGGCTGGACGCCGGATCGCAACTACGATTGGACCGAGCGCCCCTGGTTCATCCGCTCGTCAATCTACCCCGACGCCATCGTGAGCGAGCCCTACGTGGACTCGGGCTCGGGCGATACGGTCGTCTCCATAAGCCTAGCCTGCAAGAAGCCGGACGGAACCCTCGTCGGCGTGCTGGCGGCGGACGTACGATTGTCGAGGCTGACCACGATCGTATCGATGCGCCGCTTCACGCAGCACTCGCGCACCTACCTGGTCAACCGCGAAGGCGCGCTCGTCACCTTCGAGGAGCGGCTCAACGAGGAGCCCCTGGTGCCCGGCATGAACGTCTTCGCCCCCGGCTCGCCTATCGCGGGCATGCGCGCCCTCATGAACTCGGTCGAGCGCAGCTCCGGGCTCCTCCTCCGCCAAGGCATCTATTACGCGTCGTCCAAGGTGCCCAAGACCGCTTGGCTCATCATCAGCCTCGGCCCCGTGGGCGACGTCGCCGGCGTCGTATTCAGGTTCTACCGGACGCTCTTCGGCATCTCTATCCTGGGGATGGTCGCGGCCGTGGCGCTGGGCATCCTAGAATCGAGGGCGATCTCCAAGCCGGTCGCCGCCTTGAAGCAAGGCGCCCTGGCGCTCGCCGCCGGCGACCTGGGCTACCGGGTGCGCATCGACACGAAGGACGAGTTCGGGGAGCTCGCCGACTTCTTCAACCACGTCGCCATAAACCTAAAGAGCGATATGGACCGCATGGAGGAGCAGCGCGCCGAAATCGAGCGATATTCCCAAACCCTGGAGCGCAAGGTAGCCGAACGCACCAAGAAGCTGGACGAGGCCAACGCCCTCCTGAGGCTGCGCAACGACCAGATGGAAGAAGAAGTCCAGATGGCCGCGGCGGTGCAGCGCAAGATCGTACCGAACGAAGCGGAGCTACCCGTCACTCCCGCGCTCAGCTTCGGCGCCCGCTACCAGGCCATGGCCGACGTCGGCGGCGACCTCTACGACGCGGCGGAGCTCGGCGGGGGGCGCTACGCTTTCGTGGTGGGCGACGTATCCGGGCACGGCATACCGGCCGCCCTCATCGCCGCCATGGCCAAGGTGAGCTTCCGCGCCCACGCCCTGCGCGGCTGGGAGCCCGACGCCATACTCTTCGAAGTCAACCGCGAGCTCTGCGAGCTCATCGGCGGCGAGACCTATTTCGTGTCGGCCTTCGTCGTGATCGTCGACGTGACCGACGGGAGCCTGAGCTTCGCCAACGCCGGCCACCCGCCGGCCCTCCTGCGCCGCTCCGACGGCTCGGTCGAGGAGCTCGACGTAGAGGGCGGGCAGCTCCTGGGCATCAGCGACGACTTCCCCCTGGCCCAGGGCTCGGCCTCCATGGCGCCCGGCGACCGCCTGGCGCTCTACACCGACGGCATCATCGAAGCCCGCTCCAAGGATCGGGGGCTCTACGAGCTTGGGCGGCTGAAGGCCTGCTTCTCGGCGCACGGCGGCGGGGATCCCTCCGGCTTCGTAGGCTTCCTCCTCGAGGAGGTGGCGCGCTTCGCGGAGGGCATGCGCCAGTCGGACGACCGGGCCGCGCTGATCGTCGGCTTCGAGCGCTACGTAGACGCGTGCGGCGACCGCTGCCGCGACGCCGGAGACCAGATACGGAGCGCCGAGCTCATGAGCCAGACGGGCTCGGTTAGAGAGGCCGCCGCGGTCCTGGAGGACCTGCGCCGCCGGCGACCGGAGGATCCGCGCGTCATGGCGGCCCTCGCCGAACTCCGCCTTAAGCTCGGCGACGCGGCCGGCGCCGAGCGCCTCCTCCGTACCGCCGCGCGCCTGGCTCCCCATGACGGCCGCTTCGACGAGCTCCTTCGGCGCGTCGTCAGCGCCAAGGAAAGCTAGGGCGGAGGGGGATGACGCGTCGGAACGCCGGCGCGCTTCCGTTTTCTCAAGTATTTCTCCCTTTAGAAGCGGCGAATGGATTCTCGGGAACTCGGTAGCCGGTGGTATACTCCCTAGCGTAGCTTTGACGGCCCGAGCCGGGCCGGAGCAGCATGAGGAGGCAACATGATCGAAGCGGAGACCCTGGCGCGGGGATTGGTCGACCGGGTACGGAGCGCGGTTTTGGACGCCGACGAGGCCGTGGAGCTCTTAGTCGCCTGCTTCATCGCGGGCGGGCACGCGCTTATCGAGGACCGCCCGGGCGTCGGTAAAACCACCTTGGCTAAGGCCCTCGCCGCCGCCTCGGGCCTGGGCTTCGCGCGGCTACAATGCACGCCGGACATCATGCCCTCGGACGTAACGGGGAACCTCGTCTTGGAAGGCGGCGAGCTTCGCTTCAGGCCGGGTCCGGTCTTCTGCCAGCTCCTCCTGGCCGACGAGATCAACCGCGCGTCGCCCCGAACCCAATCCAGCCTCCTTGAAGCCATGGAGGAGCGCCAGGTGACGATCGACGATAGGAGCCGACCGCTGCCCAGGCCCTTCATGGTCGTGGCTACCCAAAACCCGATCGAATACCAAGGGACCTTCCCCTTGCCCGAGGCGCAGCTGGACCGCTTCATGATGCGCCTCGGGATCGGCTATCCGGGCCCCGACGCCGAGCGCGTCGTGGCGACCGGCGGCGCGGCCGCTCCCAGCGCCTTAGCGCCGGTTTGCGACGCCGAAGCGGCCCTGGCCCTACAGGCGGCGGCCGAGGCCGTCGTCGTGGCCAAGGAGATAGCCGACTACGCGGTGGCGCTCTGCTCGGCGACCCGTTCCGATTCCAGGCTGCTCCTAGGAGCCAGCCCCCGCGCTACGCGCGACCTCGTCAGGGCCTCGAAAGCCTTAGCCTTAGTCCGTGGGCGCCGCTTCGTCGTCCCGGACGACTTGAAAACCTTGGCCGCCCCGGTCATGGCCCATCGCTTGGTTCGAGGCTCGGAGGCCCGCATAGCGGGCCTATCGGCCGAGGCCATCGTAGCGGAGATCGTAGACGACGCGTATGTCCCGGCTATCGGCAGCGTCGTCGCGTAGGCTACGCTTCGGCGTAGCCGGCCTGGCCTTCGCCGCCTCGGCGGCCCTGACCGGAGGACGGGCGCTCTGGTTCATTGCCTACGCGTTCGCCTTCGCCGCGGCCATGGGCCTCGCCCACGCGTACCTGGGCCTAAGGAAGGTCAAGGCTAGGGTCAGCGCGCCGCCGGCTACGCTCCTCGCCGGCGACGAGATCCTCATGAGCTACGAGCTAGAGAACGCCGGCCGCTTAGCCCTACCGGGCCTCCATATCGCCGAGTGCTCGTTCGCCAGGCCCGGACGTCAGGCCGAGACGCCGGCGTATCGCGCCGCCGCCCTGAAATCCGCGCCTTTGGAACCGGGGAAACTCGTCCGCTGGGAAAGCCGCATGCGCCTGGAGCGCCGCGGCTTGTATGAGCGCAGCGACGCCTGGCTGGCGATGCGCGACCTCTACGGCCTCTTCGAATTAAGAAGGCGAATCGCCTCGCCGCTGTCCATCGTCGTGCGGCCGCGCGTCAGCTACCTGGCCGGCCTCTCGCCGGAGGGCCTCAGGCAACCGGGCGAGCTGGCCGTCCGAGACCCGTACGTCCGCGATCCGGCCGAGATCGCGGAGCTCAGGGAGTACCGGCCCGGCGACCCGCTGAGGCTGGTTCACTGGCGGCTGTCGGCGAAGACGGGGCGTACCGTGGTGAAGCGATTCGAACGCCGCGGCGACGCGATGGTCGAGCTGATCCTGGATCCCGAGGCGGCCCGCTACCCCGAAGGCGCCGGGCTCGACGACCTGGGAGCCGAGGCGGCGGCCTCGCTGGCGGCGTATTTCCTCGGACGGGGAGCCCGCCTAGGCTTACGGCTCGGCCAAGGGGCCGTGCGCATCGAGGGCGACGACGAGCGGGAGCTCCCGCCGGTCCTGGATGCGCTGGCGCGCTTTTCGCCGAAGGCGCGGCCGGGGGCCTTCGCGGATCTTATCAAGGAGGCGGCCGCCGCCGCGCGGACCGGGGCCGCCCTCGTGGCCATAGGACCGAGCCTCGGACGCGCCGAGGCCCTGGCGCTCATCGAGGCCAAGCTGGCGGGCCGCCGGCCGGCCTTCGTACGGCTCGCCGGCCCCGGCGGCGACGCTGACGAGACCGGTTCAAATCTCGATTCGGCGAGCTTGGCCGAGGCACTGGCCGCCGAGGACATCAGCCGCGTCGTCGTGCGCGACCATAAGGAGCTGGGGCATGCGCTCGCCGAACTCAGGGTCTAGGCTCGGCGAGCCGGGGCTCGACGCCTATCTCACGGCCGTCGTACTGGCCTTCGGCGCGAGCCAAAGCATGGCGACCGCCTTGCTCACCGAAATAAACCCCTTGACCATCCTCACCCTCGCCGCCGCCTTCGTCCTGGCTTGGCGCGCTTCGCGCAGGTTTCGCTTTATCATTCCGGCCCTGATCCTGATCTTCTTGTTCGTGGCCGGCTCGGCGGCGTACCTGAGGCCGGAGCTCGCCAAGGCGGCCCGCGCCTGGCTCGAGGCGCTGGCCGCCAATCTTTTCGCCTACCTGAGCGGCGCGGCGGCGCTCGAACGCCGCTTCTTGCGTCCTCTCTGGGCGCTTTCAAGCCTCGGCTTCATCGCGTTCGCGATCAGGCGTTGCCTGGCCAAGCCGAACCTGGCGGCGGCGTCGATCTTGGCGGCGGTTCCGTCGGCGTACGCGCTCGGCGGCGTATCGATAGGCATGCCTATGCTGGCCGCGCAAGGCGTCGCGCTCTGGTACTGGTACGGCGCCGACGAGAGGCGGGCCTCCGAGGCGATTCTTCTGGGAAGCTCGGCCTTAATCCCCATGCGGCGCGGGGCCGCCCTACGCTTCGCGCTCTTCGTGACCGCCCTCGCCCTCGTAGCGCCCGCCCCGGCGAGGGTCGAGATACGCTGGCCTCTGGGCTCGGGCGGCGCCGGTAGCGGCGGCCCGGGCGCGGACGGCTCGGACGGTCGCTCGGCGACGGGCCGCTCGGGCCGGGGCGAGACCTTTTCGTTGGCCGAGAGCGGTTTTCAGCCGAATCCCGAGCGCCTAGGCGGCCCGGTGAGGCCGTCCGACCAGGCTGCCCTCCTCGTAGAAGGCTATGCCCCGCTCTACCTGCGCGGCGCGGTCTTCGATCGCTATACGGGAGCGCGCTGGCTACGTTCGGAGCGAGCTCTTGCGGCCGAAGGGACGCGCTTCGTCGCCTCTGCTCCCGGGCGGGAGCTCCGCCTACGGATCAGGCCGCTCAGCCAAGCCTATAGCACCGCGTTCTCGCCGTGGCAACCGGTATCGGTCTTCGGCCCCGGCATGGAACGCGCCGTCTTCGAAGACGACGGTCTCATAGTCCTGCCCGAGCCCCCTCGCCTCGGGGCGGCGTACGAGCTGGTCGCGTCGATACCCGACGGCGAAGCGGGCGCCGAGCCTTTGAGCCCCGCGGAGCGCGCGCGCTACCTGCAGCTGCCCGAGGGCTTAAGCCAGCGCGTCCTTGGCCTCTCGGCGGAGCTCGCGCGCGGCCGGAGCCAGGCCCAGGCCGCGAGGACCATGGCCTCTTACCTGCGGCTCTCCTACGAATATAGCCTCGACGCCGAGGCGCCGCCGGAGGGGGCGGAGTTCGTCGACTACTTCCTGTTCGAATCCGGCGTCGGCTATTGCAGCTACTTCGCCACCGCGCTCGCGGTACTCTTACGGGCGGCCGGCATACCGAGCCGTTACGTAGAGGGGTATTACCTAGCCGACCTCGACGACGAGGGCGAAGGCCTCGTACGGAATAGCGACGCCCATGCCTGGGTTGAAGCCTACCTGGACGGTATGGGATGGACGACCCTCGAAGCGACGCCCCCCTTCCCCGCCCAGCCCTACGCGTCGCTCGCGCGCGATGCCGCTGGCGCCGGACTCGGCGTGGCCGCGCCCTCGGGCCGCCCGGGGGCGGGGCTCGCCGAACGCCTGCCCGCACTCGGCCGGGCCGCCGGGCTTTCGGCGGCGGCGCTCGCCTTCCTGGCGCTCTTCGCCGCCCTGCCCATACGCGTCGCGCTGGTCGCCGCGATGCGGAGACGCGGCCGCGCCGCCCTAGAGGCCGCGAGCGCCCGTTCGCGCTATAGCGCCGTCTTCCTATTCTCGCTCAAGCTCTTAGCTAGGCTCGGCTTCGGAGCGCGGCGCGGGGAAACCGCCCGAGAGTACGCCGAACGCCAATATGCCCGGCTGTATAATAAAGACGCCCCCTTGCCCGAACTCTGCAAAGCCTTCGAGGCGGCGCGATACGGCGAGGTCGACCCCAGCGGCGACGAAGAGGCCGCCATGGCGGCATTCGCCGAGCAGGCCGAGCTTATGCTCAAAGCCAGGCTCGGCCTCGTACGCTGGGCCTGGCTGCGCTACGTACTCGCCTATGACAAGGAGCTCTATGAAGGAATCGAACGACCTTAGCCGTGAACTCAGGCTAACGCGCGTCGGAAGCGCCGGCGAGGTCCTAGCGTCGGCGCCGGACGCGAGCGTCGACAGGCCGGTCCTGGGCCTGATACGCGGCGGCGAGAGGAGCCTCATGGTCGACGCCGGCGGTTCGCCGGCGCACGCCCGATCCTTCCTACGGGCCTGCGCCGCCGAGCTCGGCTTGGCTAACGACTGGGAGCCCGACGCGGCGGTCCTGACGCACTGGCATTGGGATCACAGCTTCGGCCTCTCGGCGCTAAAGGCCCCCTGCTACGCCCATGAAGCCTGCGCCGCCCGCCTTAAAGCCCTCCAAGGCCTCTCGTGGAGCGACGAGGCGCTCCGCGACCGGGTCGCGCGGGGGCTGGAGATTCAGTTCTGCGCCGATATGATCGCGCTTGAATACGGCGAGCGCCGCGATATCGCCGTCCGCGCGCCCGAGCTGACCTTCGCCGACGCGGAGGCTATAGAGCTCGGCGGCGAGTCGGTCGACTTCATCCACATCGAGAGCGACCATAGCGACGACTGCGTCGTCGTCGTGGCCCGCCGGGCGAGGGTCGCCTTCCTCGGCGACATCTGCGGGGCCGCCTACTATGAGAAGCCGGTAGCCTACCGGGCCGGGCGCGTCCTCAGGCTCTTCGAACGGCTCTGGGCCCTCGACGTCGACGTCTTCATCGAAGGCCATGACGAGCCGCAGGGCCGCGACGCGTTCTTCTACGAATACGCTGACCTCATAGCGGCGGCCAGGGCGCTGGACGGGGGCGAGACTGACCGACGCGCCCTCATCGCCATAGGCCAGGACGCCAAACCGGAGGCCGACTTGCCTGAGCTACATCGCTCGGTCGCCTTCCTCCTGTCCGGAGAGGCCGGGCTTACTCGAACTCGACGCTGAAGCCGGGGAACTCCTTCAGGAGTTCCTCGTTGAGTAGCCGTTCGATGGTCGCAAGGATATGGCCGTTCATAGCCGCGCAGGCGGGGCACTCATGTCCGCGCGCCGAGCCGGCCAGCCTAACGGCGAGGGCCTTGCTCTTCTCGGAGTACCGTATCTTCGACACCAGATTGAGCTCCGAAAGAGAGAGCTCGCTCACCGGATCCTTGACGCGGGCCAGGACGGCGTCGAATTTCGCTCGGGTCGCGGGGTCGAGTTCCATGCTCAGTCCTCCTTCTTAGCGTCCAAGAATTTTGGCGCTACGTGCAACACGGCACGCAGTTCCTCGGCGACCTCGCCGCCATTCGGTACGGTAAAGAGGAACAAGGTCTTGTTATCAGGGTAGGAGCAGAAATGCCGTAGGCGCTTCGGGTCGGGGTAGGCCGTGAGGAAGGCCTCGAGTTCGCCCGACAAATCCTGGCCGCGCCATAGCATAACGAAGCGTCGGCCGCCGGCCTCGATCTCCCTGCGGGACATCGTATCGAGGCCGTCTATCTTCGTCCGCCTCAGGGTCGCCTTCGATATGATATGGGCCTCTCCCTTTATTTTCTTCTTGGTAAAGAGGTTAATATAGAACCTATCGGTAAAGCCTAGGAGCCTCGAGATAGGCAGGTACAGCATGGAGTGCCTCGGGCTCATGGTCATCGTGCCCTTCGCGCTGATCCAAGGGCCGTTTGAGAGCGTGTAAACGAAATTATACCCGATCGTTCCGCCTATGTTCACGTAGTTCGTGTGGTTCGGCTTTAAAAGCTCCTCGACGCCCCGAGAAATGGACGCCGCTATGGCTTTATTCCGCTTGCGGCCGAAGAAAAACTGGGCGCTCGCGGCCACGCCGAGGACGAGGAGGGCGACTAGGAGGTAGGGGTTCAGGGTCATGCGCGTCCTTTCGGTCCCGCGGCCATGAAATCGGCCACGAGCTCTTCGGTCTCGATCGTACGGAGATCCCCGCGTTCATGCAAGCCGTCGGCGCGGAACCCGAAGTCGAAGGTTTTAATCTTATGCAGGCGCTTATCCAGGCTCCAGTCGGCCTTGGAGATGCCGCGCTTATTGACGCAGATCCCCGACAGGGGGATGCGGATTTTTTCAAGCTCGTCTTTTATGCGTATGGCTTCCGATACCGATAGCTGATCGGGGTTGATCACGACGGCCACGTAGCTCTCCTGGGAGAAGAGGTTCTGAAGCGCCGCCAAGCGCTTGCGGATAGCGCCTAAGCGGCCGTAGACCTTGTCGTCGTCCTTGTCGACGCAGGAGGAGGCGACGGCTGACTCGGGGTTGATACGGGTGATGGAGGTCCTGCGATCCAGGATACGCTCGCGGAGCTTGGTGAGCTCGGCAACCCACAGGTTCGAGATGGCCGGCATGGCCAAGAAACGAAGCGACAGGGCCGTCGGCGGGGTATCGAAGACCACGAGGTCGTAGCTCGCGGCGAGCTCGCAATGGATATGCTCTATGGCCCAGAGCACCGCGTACTCCTCGGTACCCGGAGAATATTTCATGATATCGAAGAAGGATTCCAGGTTCATCGTACCCGCGTAGGAGTACGTGGTCTTAAGCTCCTGCCGGCTCTCGTCCAGGTACTTTTCGACCCAGGAGGCCAGATCGACCTCCATGGCGTCGAGCCCGGGCTCTACCGGAGTAGGCGCGTCGCCGAGCTCGGTTCGATAGACGTCGCCTAAGTTATGCGCAGGGTCGAGCGAGGCTACGAGGACTTTCTTGCCGGAGCGGGCCAGCGCTAAGCCGAAGGCCGCCGATAGGGTCGTCTTACCGACGCCGCCCTTGCCTAAGAAAAAGGCGTTGGAATGCATACGGGAACCTCGTTTCTTAATCGACTTCGAGCATGCCCATGAGCGCGCCGATGGGGTCCTGGGCCAGATCCGAACGGCTGAGCATAACCGCGATCTCCCGCTCCAAGAGGGGCAGAAGCTCGATGGCTATGGGCGCGGGGGGCGACGGCAGGCCGACGAAGCCGCCGAGGAGGAGCAGGGTAAAGATATTCTCGAGCTCCTTGAGCTCGAACTCCAGCATGCCGACGGCGCGCTCACGGTGGACCTGGGCCATGATCCGCCATGCCGAACGTAGCTTCCGTAGTATGATGTTCACTTGGTCTCTCCGATGGGCTGGTCCGCGCCGGGGGATCGTAGCCGGTATGAAAACGGGGTGCCCGCGGCCCGTAGCCTTTCGAGCACCCCGTCGCCGAGGGTCGCGCGGTCTTAAGAAGACCAGCGGCTGGCCTAGCATGGTGATGACAAACTCGATGCTTGTCATCACCATACAGTGCGATTGCTCGCGCGAGTACTCTCGCGAAAAACCTTACGGTTTTCTACGCAATAGCCACATTAGGGAAGCTGCTGACAAAGGCGCTTTCGCCTTTGTCAGCACCCTGCTAGCGCCCGCCGCCGGTATCGAAAACCTTAGGCCGCCTTGGCCTTCCAGTTCTTTAAGAAGCCGCCGATCATGACGAAGTTCAGGATCAACATGATCACGGTCATGCCGCCGACGATGCTGCCGGTGAGCACGCGCTGGGTCTGGGCCATGTCGGTGAAGAAGGTCGGGATTACGAAGCCGACGTACCAGACCAGGGCGCAGGTTACCGTCACCCACAGGAAGATAGCGGGGATCAGGACGACCATGGTGTACTGGGGATTGAGCTTCTTCTTAACCCAGACGGCCACGGTGAGCATGACGATGGAGGCAAGCAGCTGGTTGGCGCCGGAGAAGGCCGGCCACAGATAGGTGTAGCCGCCGGACCGGGCCAGGAAGATACCCAGGAAGGCGATGATCAGGGACGCGATCCACTTGTTGGAGAGCACCTTATAGAGGCCCGAGGCCTTTTCCTTCAAAGGCAGGGACATCTCCTGGATGATGTAGCGGCCGAGCCGGTTGGTCGTGTCCAGGGTAGTCAGGGCGAAGGTGGATACCCAGACCGCGGCGAACAGGGTCATGAAGCTCATCGGGAGGAAGGGCAGCTGGGTGCTGACCATCGTGGCGAAGGACTGCACGAAGCGGCCGAGGGCCGGGGTGGCGAGGAGCTTGTCGCCCAGGGCGGCCTTGCCGAAGGCGGCGATGGAGATGACCACGAGGGTGGACAGGAAGCCCTCGGTGAGCATGGCGCCGTAGCCGACGAACAGGGCGTCCTTCTCGGAGGCGATCTGCTTGGAGCTGGTGCCGGCGGCCACCAGGGCGTGGAAGCCGGAGAGGGCGCCGCAGGCGATCACGAGCGGCACGGTCGGCCAGAAGGGCGAGGGCACGCCGCCGATGACCTTGGCGTTCAGGCTGATGACCGGCGCCAGGGCTTCGAAGCCCCTGAAGCCGATGAGGGCGGCGATGCCGCCGACGGCTAGGCCGAAGTACAGGAAGAAGGACGACAGGTAATCGCGCGGCTGCAGGAGGAAGTTAACCGGCAGCGTAGAGGCCAGCACGATGTACACGAAGATGATCAGGAAGTAGATATCCTTGCTCCACTTGACCTGCATCATGCCGCCGAGCCAGAAGGCGAGGACGATGAGGACGAGGCCGATCACCGAGCCGCCGGGCAGGCCCAGCTTGGTCTTGTACATAAAGTAGCCGGTGATGATGGCGCCGACGCAGAAGAACACGAAGGCGAAGAAGACGCGGCCGTCCCCGGCGAACTGGCCGGCGACGATGTCGCCGAAGGCCGCCACGACCAGGATGCAGAGGAAGAGGATGAACCAGCCGAAGGTCTTGCCGGCGTTCTTCCCGATCAGGTCCTGGGAGACGAACTGCATGGAGCGACCGTCGTAGCGGACGGAGGCCGTCAGGGACAGATAGTCATGGATGGCGCCGAGGAAGACGTTGCCGATCCAGATCCACAGGAGGCCGGGCAGCCAGCCCCAAGCCACCGCGATGGCCGGGCCGGTGATGGGGCCCGCGCCGGCGATGGACGCGAAGTGGTGGCCGAACAGGACGAACTTGTTCGTCGGGATGTAGTCGACGCCGTCGGATAGGCGCTCGGACGGGGCCTTGGGGGCCTTGTCGCTCTGGAGGAGCTTATCCCGCAGGGTTTTGCCGAAGGTGAAGTAGAACGCCAGGTAAATTACCAGCGCTACTACCGCGATGATGGTGCTCATGGTACCCTCCTAATAGAGATCGTGGAGTTTATCCGTTCGCTCGATATCCTATGCTAGGCATTCTTAACCGTCAAGAACTTTTACACGATAAATGTCATTTTATGAAACAAGCATATGCTATTTTTAATTTCACTTGTGCCGTGCGCCCGGCTTTGGTATCCTAGCCCGCAAAAGGGAGGCTATTATGGATAGGAGGCTGAGCGTACGTTCGGAGACCGGGCGTCTCCGTCGCGTCATCGTGCATACCCCGGGCTCGGAAGTAGAGGCCATGCGCCCCAGCTGCGCCGAAGAGGATCTCTATAACGATATCATCCCGATGGACATCGTCCAGACGGAGCACGCCGAGCTCAAGGGCTTCCTATCGAAGGTAGCCGTCGTCCACGAGCTCAAGGACATATTGGCCGAGGCTTTAGCCGAGGCCGACGCCCGGTCCGAGCTGTCCGCGGCGCTCTGCGAGCTCAACGATTCGGCCCACCGGCGCGACGAGCTGGCGGCCATGGCGCCCGCCGAGCTGGCCCGCGCCGTCGTGGAGGGCCTGCCGGCGCGGCACACCCGAATGGAGCACTACCTGCGCGGCCGGGAATACGACCTGCCGCCGCTCCCGAACATGT
>CALKWG010000256.1 GCA_938004315.1 uncultured Spirochaetaceae bacterium | reverse complement strand
TCGGCGGCTACGACCCTGCCCGAGCGCATATCGAACCAATAGTACGGCTCCAAGGAGATCGTATAGGGGCCATCTACCCTGGGGATGAACGAGTAGATCGCCGTCACCCGGCCCGATAGGCCGAGCTCGGCGTCCGCGCCTTCGGCCATGGACCAGCTACGCTCGACGCCGCCCGATCGGGCGAGTTCGACGGCGACGCCGTCGGGCCCGGCGACGCGCGGCTCGGGGGCCAGCGCATGCAAAACCGAGCCCGAACCTGAGGCCCAGACTTCTATGAACACGCGCTCGCCCGGCGAGGCGCCGCGCTCCCGGCCGAGCGCTTGGATTCCGACGCGCCACGCGCCGAGCGCCCGCGTGCCCTCGGCGCGCCCCGGCGGCGGCGCAAGGGTCAGCGCGCGGGCGGCGACGGCGAGCCGCCCTTGTTCGCGTTCAAGCTCTAGGCCGGGGAGGCTTATGGCTCCCGGCGCGTCGCCGACCAGCCAGAAGCCGCGGCCGCCGTCGCCGTCGAGCAGCAGGGTTCCCGGAACCGAACGGGGTCGTGCGTCGACCGTTTGGCCGAGTTCGTCGAGCACGGATATCGGGTTAGGCATGAAGGCGTAGGCCGTTTCGGGTAGTCTAAAGCGCCCCTGGCCGACGGGCGGCGCGGCGCTCGCTTCGGCGAGCAGGTGCAAGCCCAGATCGCCCAGCGCCGTCCTCCGCCCGGCTACGACCACGCCCAAGCCCCCGAGCTCGACGTAACCGGCGCCGACGGCCTTGAAGCGGAGTTCGATAGAGCTCCCTTCCGCCGAAGGCTTAATGCTGTAGCCCTGATAGTCGGCCGGCCCCGTGACCCTCGGTTCCTCGAGGGATACTTGCGCCGGATTATTCCAGGGTATGACGATGGCCAGGGTAAAGGTTTCGCCGACGCGCGGTTCAGGCGGCGTGAGGCGAAGGCCGTAGTTCAAGGGCTGGGACCAAGCCGCGCCGAGCGACAGGAGCGCCCACGCGGCCGCCGCGATGGCCCGCAGGCGCGCGGCCGCGCCCGAAGCTATACCGGCTTTCAATGGTCCGCCCCGCCGTAGGCGCCCGCCTCGCCGAGCCTATAGATGCCCTTATCTTGCTTCGACGCGAGGCTGAATACGGCCGAAGCCCCTCCCTGCCCCTTGAATTCGGCGCGGGCCTGCTCTACATCGGCGTCGCTTCTAAGCGATGACGAAGCCTCCATGGCCAGCTCATAGCCCCGGACGCTTTCGAGCTGGGACGGCCTGAGCTTCAACGCCTCCTTAAAGGCGTCCCGAGCCTCGGCGTAACGGCCGCCGTCGTAGTGGACGACGCCGCGATTATGCCAGGCGGCGGCGGCGAGCCCCGAGTCCGACGCCGCCGAGGCCAGGGAGTAGTAGCCGTCGGCGGGCCCCGCCTCGCCGAGGGCGTAGAACGCGTTCGCCAGGTTATAGGCGTTGACGCCGCCGAGGGCCTCCGGTCCGATCTCCATATAGGCGGCTAAGGCGTCATGCACGAGGCCGCGCCTAAAATCGGCGTTGGCGCGCAAGGTATCGAGCCCGTCGCCCAAGCGAGAGCACGACCCTAGGCTCAGGCTAAGCCATACCGCCAGGGCGGCCGATGCCGCCCGTCGTCTCCGCTTACGCGCCTTCGAGCCCGGGGCTCTGGGCGGCGCCGTCAGGGCGACGCCGAGCCCCAAGAAAAGCGCGGCGCCGAGGTACAGCCAAGCCGGAGCCCCGCCGACCCGGCGCACGATGCGCCATGATCCGGCGCCGGCCCCGTGCTCCTCTAGGATCGCCGCGAGGGCCGCGAAGGCGCCCGGATCGCTTAACCCGACGAAGCGGCCGCCGGAGGCGCGCGCCAGGTCCTCTAAACCGGCCCGGTCCATCGCCACGGCGACCCGTTCGCCCCGGGCGTCGAACAGCGGGCGCCCCTCTCCGTCGAATACGGGTGAGGGAGCCTCGCCGCCGACGCCTACGAACACCAGCCGGACGCCCGCCTCGGCCAGGCGCTGAGCCTCTACGCGCGCCCGCCCGCCGGTGTCCGCGCCGTCCGTCAGCGCGATGACCATGGCCGAGGCGCCCTCGGCGCTTTTACCGACGGCGCGAAGCGCGAGCCCGAGCTCCGACCCGGGGGCGTCGCTCAATCCCGGCCCGAGCCAGGCCAGCGCCGACTCGAAGGCCGCCTCGTCATAGCTAAACGGAGACAGGGTCGCCACGGCCCCCTTAAACGCGTGGAGGCTCCAGCTCATCGCCGACGAGACGGAGCGCAGCCGCCGGGCCAGGCTCGTCGCGGCCTCGAGCCGCGTGGCGTCGCCTTGATCGCGGGCCGACATCGAGTTGGACACGTCGACGAGCAGGGCGACGCGGGCTTCGCTGACCAACTCGGGTTCGTTGCGTAGCCCGCCGAGGCCGCCTACGGCCGCGCAGAGGCAGCCCCAGGCCAGCGCGAAGGCGTACGGCGCCGCGCGCCGCCTTCGGGCGTAGCCGCTCGGCCTCATAGAGGCGGCGACGCCGAGCCGAGCGGCTCGCGAGCCCTCGATGATCAGGTAGGGAACGGCCAGGGCCGCCAGGAAGGGGGCCAAGGCCCGCCAATCGAGCGCCGTCATAGGACTCCGCCTAAGGCGAAGCGACGCAGGGCGTACGACAGGGCCATGCACGCCAGGGCCAGGCCGGCGAAGAAGCGATCCAGATACACGCGCCTCAGGCGCGACGGCTTACGCTCGTCCGGTCCGACGCCCACGGCCGCGCCGGCCTGATCCAAGGCGCGGGCCAGGCCCTTGGCGTCGCCGGCGGGAAGGTAGATGCCGCCGCCGGCGACGGCCAGCGCCTTCAACGCGGCTTCGTTGAACTCGCTCCGATAGAAGCCCTCCAGCCGCTCGCCGCTCTTGGGGTCGCGGTAGGCTATCGGCGCGTCGCCCTGCGAGCCTACGCCCACCACGACGAGCTCGACGCCGTAGCGGGCGGCCGCGGCCGCCGCGTCCCCAGGATGCACGAGGCCCACGTTATCCTCGCCGTCGCTCAGGAGCATGAGCGCCTTACGGGGCGCCGAACCGGCCAGGACGTGACGCAGGGCCAAGGCTAAGCCCTGGCCGATGGCCGTAGCCTCCCCGTAGGAGCCCGGCTCGACCGCGCCCAGCGCGAAGCGCACGAAATCGTAATCGGTCGTGGGCGGCGCGAGCAAGACCGCCGCATCGCCGAAGCCGACGAGGCCGACCGCCGCGTGGCCGACGCCGCGATCGAGGAGCTCGCCCACGGAGCGGACGGCGGCCGCCAGGCGCGTCGGCTCGACGTCCATGGCGGCCATGCTCGGCGAGAGGTCGATGGCGAAGACGATGTCGACGGCCGGACGGCCGGCCGCCGCGACCGGCTCGGTCCTGACCGGCCCGGCCGCCGCGAGCGCGACGGCGAGGTATGCCGCCGCGCCGAGGGCCGCGCACAGGTAATAGGCCAGCCTCGGCGCGAGCGGCGCCGATACGTCGGGCTTGCCTCCCCAGGGGAGGAGCGGCAGGGCGTAGCCGAGCCTCCCGCGCCGCCGCGCCGATCGATACCAGAGTCCGTAGGCGAACGCCGCCGCGAGGAGGAGCAGGGCCGCCGGCCGTTCGAAACTAAGCATCCGGCCCTCACGCCCGCTTCCGAGGCTTAGGCGCGTGCGCCTCGTCGAGGCGGTCGGCTAGCTCGCCGGCCAGGTCGAGGGCGGCCGATAGCTCGCCGCCGCCCCGTCCGCCGAAGCGGAGATAGTCGCCCGCTAGGAGCAGGGCGGAGGCCTCGGGCAGGACCGGGGGGGCGATCGTCGCCTCGGGCAGGGCCGCCATCTCGCCGGCGCAGAGCGCTTCGAAGTCCCGGCCCGTGCGCGCCGATAATTAGCGCCTGAAGGGCAGGATGAAAAATGCCCAAGCTTCGGGGCTGTCTCCGACTCGCACCCGTACGCACGCCAGCCGACCGTCCTCATCACGACCACCACGCGAGAAGGACCCGAGCGCGCCGAGTGAGCGTCAAAT
>CALKWG010000255.1 GCA_938004315.1 uncultured Spirochaetaceae bacterium | reverse complement strand
TTTTCCGTACCCCTGGCGTCCGTCGACCCCGCGGAGGGGGCGCGCTATCCGTCGGGAAGCGCCGAGGTCGACCGCGTGCTCGGCGGCGGCGTCATGCGCGGCTCGAGCGTGCTCGTGGGCGGCGAGCCGGGCATCGGCAAGAGCACCCTGCTCCTGCAGCTGGCGGCCCGCGCCGGCGTAGCTGGCCGCGTCCTCTATATCAGCGGCGAGGAGAGCGCAGCGCAGCTACGGCTCCGGGCCGACCGCCTGGGCCTGGCCCGCGACGGGCTCGAGGTGCTCTGCACCGGGGACCTGTCCGAGGCCTTGGCCGCGCTCGAACGCGTGAAGCCTTCGCTTTTCGTCGTCGATTCGCTGCAGACCTTGGCGTCGGCCGAGGCCGGCGCCGTGCCCGGCACGGCCAACCAGGTGAAGTACTGCGCCCTGGAGCTGTCCGACTGGGCGCGCGAGCGCGGTTCGGCCTGCTTCCTCGTATCCCACGTGACTAAGGACGGCCTCATAGCGGGCCCCAAGGCGGCCGAGCATATCGTCGACGTGGTCCTCCTCTTCGAGCAGAGCGACGGCGACGTGCGCTTCCTGCGCTCGGCCAAGAACCGCTTCGGCTCCACCGAGGAGGTCGGCCTCTTTTCCATGGGCGAGAGGGGGCTCGAGGAGCTCTCCGACCCGTCGAGCGTGTTCCTCGTGAGCCGCGAGGGCGCGGCGCCGGTCGGCGCGGCTATCGCGGCCAGCTGGGAGGGTACGCGCTGCCTCCTCGTGGAGATCCAGGCCTTGAGCGTCGCCGGCAAGTCCAGCCTATCGCGGGTCTTCTCCGACCGGATCGACGCGGCGCGGGTCTCGCGCGTGGCCGCGGTGCTCGAGAAGCACGTGGGCCTGCGCTTCTCCGACCAGAACCTCTATGTTAACGTGGCCGGCGGCATGCGCCTCACCGAACCGGGCATCGACCTGGCCTTGGCGGCGGCGCTCTATTCGGCCCGTACCGGATTGGCCCTGCCCGCCGGCGTCGCCCTCGCCGGCGAGCTCTCGCTGGCGGGCGAAGTGCGGCCCGCCCGGCGCATGCGCGGCCGGGCCCGCGCCGCCCGCGCCTTAGGATTCGAACGGGTTATAGGGCCGGAGGACGGCGCCAAGCTGGCCGAGCCGGCCGAGGCCTGGCTAGCGGTCCGGGGCGTGGCCGAAGCGGTCAAGGAACTGTTCTCATAGGCGCGGCGCCGGGCTACGCCGCCCGGTCGAACGCAGCTCTCATCTTGGAGGAAGCATGCAATATCGACGAGGAGAAGAACGGCTCCTGGGCGTCGCCGTACCTTTGGCGGCGCTCCGAAGCGCCGGCGGCTGGCGCGTCGGCGAGTACCCCGACCTGGCGGCCTTCGGCGCGCTTTGCGCCGCGGCCGGCGTCGGCCTCGTGCAGCTCCTGCCGGTCAACGATACCGGCGGGCAAAGCTCCCCCTATTTCGCGCTCTCGGCCTTCGCCCTGCATCCGCTCTACCTCCGCGCCCGCGACCTCCCCGAGGCCGCCCTGGCTCCCGCGGCCCTGGCCGAGCTCGACGCCTTCGCCGCCGCGGCGGCTCCCGGGGAGCGCTTCCCCTACCAAGCCGCCCTAGACGCCAAAGACCGTTGCCTCCGCGCGATCTACGCGGCGGCGGCGGCCCGCCTAGACGGCGACCCCGCAGTGGACGAGTTCGGCGCGGAGCGCCCTTGGCTCAAGGCCTACGCCGTCTATAAGGGCCTCAAAGCCCGCTATGATCAGCGCAGCTGGCGGGAGTGGCCCGAACTTCGCGACCCGACGCCCGAGGAGCTGGAGCGGCTCTGGGCAGACCCCGAGCGGCGCGCCGAGCATCGCTACCAGGTCTGGGTACAGCTGCGCTGCGCCCAGCAGTTCGGCCGCGCGTCGGCCGCCCTCCGCGAGCTCGGCGTAGAGCTCTTGGGCGACCTGCCCATCATGATGAACGAGGACTCGGCGGACGTCTGGGCGGATCGCCGTTCATTCCGTTTAGAGCTCCGGGCCGGATCGCCCCCTGACGCCGGATCCCCCGACGGCCAGAACTGGGGCTTCCCGATCTACGACTGGGAGCGCATGGCCGAGGACGGCTATCGCTTTTGGAAGGAGCGCATCCGAGAGGCCGACCGCTACTATAGCTCGTACCGCATCGACCACGTGCTGGGCTTCTTCCGTATCTGGGCCCTCTCGGAGCGGGAGGAGAGCGGCTACCTGGGCCGTTTCCTGCCGGGGATGACGCTGTCGCGCGCCGAACTGGCGGCGGCGGGCTTCTCCGACGAGCGCCTTCGCTGGCTGTCGCAGCCGCACGTATCCGGCGTCGGTTTGGCCGATGAACTACGGGCGGCCGGCGCGAGCGAACCGGAATTGGCCGTCGCCTTTTCGCAGGCCCTGGATCGGCTGGGCGATCAGGACCTCTATCTCTTCAAGCCTGAGATACGGGGCGAGCGGGATCTCCGCCTGCCCGGCCTCACGCCGCCCGCGGCCGAGGCGCTCATGCGCCGCTGGCGCGACCGGGCCATCGTGCCGCTCGGCGAGGCGGGCTACGTCGCGGCGCCGCGCATGCGCGCGAGCCGGGCCTGGGCCGCCTTGAGCGACGTCGAGCGGGCCTCCTTGGAGCGCTTGTTCTCGGAGGCAGGGCGCCGCGAATCGGCGCTCTGGCTCGAGCAGGGCCGGCGGCTCCTCGGCATGCTCAAGGCCGAGTCGGACATGCTGCCCTGCGCCGAGGACTTAGGCTCGATACCGCCGGGCGTCCCCGAGGAGCTCGCGCGCCTCGGTATGCTCGGCTTACGCATCCCGCGTTGGACTCGGCATTGGGATCGCCCGGGGCAGCCCTACCTGCGGCTCGACGAGTATCCCGAGCTCTCCGTCTGCACGCCGAGCGTCCACGATACCTCGACGCTCCGCGGCTGGTGGGAGCTGGAAGGCGGGCGGGAGGGTTTCGCCGAGGCTTACTGCCCGGGCATACTGCCGGCGGCGCGCGAGCTCACGGCCGACGACGAGTACGCGCTCCTCCGCGCCTTGGCCGGCGCCCGATCGCGGCTCTACGTCCTGCAGCTCCAGGATCTCCTCGACATCGGGGAGGCCTATCGAAGCGCCGACCCGGAGCGCGATAGGGTGAACGTACCCGGCGCCGTAGCCGATTTCAATTGGACCTGGCGGATGGGGCCGAGCATAGAGGACTTGAACGCCGACGCCGCCTGGATAGACCGGCTTCGCGGCGTGGCGGAGGCGCGGCGGCGCTGAGTTTAGGCCCTTTATTGGACTCGTTGAAGCGCCGAAGATATGGACTTAGGACGGCGCGCTTGTTTTTTATCGAGTTACACCGACAATAGTAGCGTGATGTATGCGCATACCCAGCTCCGCGTCTTCATAGCCGCCGCCAGCTCGGCGGAGCTCGTCGCCCTGTCCTCCGCCTGCGACGCCGCCCTCCCGCGGGCCGCGCTTACGCAGAGCGCGGACCCGGCGGCCCTCCTCGCCGCCCTCTTAGGCGCGGCAGAACCGGCCTTCAACGTCGTCGTCATGAGCGCCGGCCTGGCCGAGGAGGCCGTCGCCCTCGGCTTGAAGGCCCAGGCCGCAGCCCGCTCGGCGGGGCAGGTCCGCGCCGTGGTCGGCGGGGACGGCGCCTCCTGTACGGTAGGCGGCGCGGCTTCAAGGCTCGGCGCCATCTCGCTCTCGGGGCAGGGGCAGCTGGGCTGCTGGCTCGCCGGCGTCTCCTCCGCCTTGGCCGCCGGCGTCGCTATCGGCCGAACCGAGGCCGAGGGGGGCTTCGAGCGCCGCTACGAGGAGCTGGTGCAGGCCCTACCCGACATCGTCTACGAACTCGATCCCGGCGGCGTCATACGCTTCGTCAATCAATCGGTAGCGCTCCTCGGCTACGAGCCTAACGAGCTAATAGGCAGGCACTTCTCGGTGCTCCTGCATGAAGAGGACGCGGAGGCGGTGGATCGCGACAAGGTGCTGGCCGAGTATCGCGGGCATCGGACCGGGCCGGCCCTCTCGCCCAAGCTTTTCAACGAGCGTCGGGGCATCGACCGGCGCACCGCGGAGCTCGAGGTGCGGCTCAAGAAGAAGGGCCTGGGTTCCGGCCCGATCAACGACCTCATCGCCGAGGTCATCTCCTACGGCGAGGTGTCGGCCGCCGGCGAATACGGCCTCTACGACGACGGCGGCTTCAAGGGCTCGGTGGGCATCATCCGGGACGTATCCTTGAGGCGCAAGTCGGAGGAGATGCTCAGGAAGCTCTACCAGGCGGTGGACCAATTATCGTCCTGCGTCTTCGTCGTAAACCACGCCTTCGAGACCGAGTACGTCAATCCCGCCTTCTTCCTGCTCACCGGCTTCTCGCCGGCGGAGGTGATAGGCGTCCCCATCTTCCGCTTCTTCGCGCTGACGCCTGAGAAGGCCGACGCCATGCGCAAGCGCGTCCAGGACGGCTTCGACCTGCGCGAGGAGATCCTGGTGCCCAAGGCGCGGCAGGGCCAGTTCTGGGCCGACGTCGCGCTCTCGCCCGTGCGCTCGCCCGGCGGCGTCGTCACCCATGCCATCGCGATCGTCGAGGACATCAGCGCCCGTAAGGGCATGGAGGAGCTCCTGCGCGGGGCGCGGCGCGACGCGGAGAGCGCCAATCACGCCAAGACCCGCTTCTTGGCCAGCATCACCCACGAGCTCAAGAGCCCCATCGCCTCGATCATCACCGCCGCGCGCCTGGTACAGCACGCGCCGGATGAGGCGGCCAAGCGCGCCGAGGCCATCGTCGATTACGCGCAGTCGCTCCAGGATATCCTAGGCGGCATCCTGGACTACGTGCGCTCGGAGGGCGGCGATCCGGTTATGCGGCGCCTGGACTTCCCGCTCGGCCCGTTCATAGAAGGCCTCTGCTCCGGGCCCCGTGCCCGCGCCGAGGCCAAGGGCCTGCGCTTCGAGCTCTCGGCCCAAGCCGGGCAGGAGCTTAATAGCGACCCCGACCGGCTCGGGCGCGCCATAGCGATACTCTTAGACAACGCGGTAAAATATACGACCGAGGGCTCGATCCACGTGAGCGCCGGCATCGAGCGCGCGAGCGGCAACGTGCCGCACCTGCGCGTGACGGTGCGCGACACGGGCGTGGGCATACGCAGCGAGGATCGCGAGCAGATATTCTCCCCGTTCACGCGGGTCGGCCCCCTGCGCGGCGTCGAGAGCCGCGGCGCCGGCGTGGGGCTGGCCTTGGCCAGGAACATCGTCCGGGTGCTAGGCGGCGAAATTAGGGTCGACTCGAGCCCGGGGGCGGGCAGCGCCTTCTCCCTGATCGTGCCGGCCGGCGCGCCTAAGGCGACCCCCTCCGAGGGGGCCGCCGGCTCCTACGTGATCCTCCTCGTGGACGACAACGAGGTGAACCTGGAGTTCATGCGGACCCTCGTCGAAAACGGCGGGTATAAAGTGCGGACCGCCTCCGGCGCCTCCGAGGCCTTCCGCGTGCTCGAGGAGCGCTACGTAGACGCCGCGATCCTGGATATACGCATGCCCGGCTACAGCGGCGTCGAGCTGGCCAAGGCCATCCGCGCCTACGCCGGCCGGCGCTACGACCCGAGCATGCCCCTCTTCGCCATGACCGCCCACGGCTCCGAAGAGCTCGCCGATTCGCTCTCGGTCTTCAAGGAGGTCTTCTCCAAGCCCCTGGACATGAGGCGCGTCCTCGCCGCGGTTAAGGAGGCGTTAGCCGAGCGAGAAGCCCCGTCGCTCGGCGACTTCAACGCCCAGTTCGCCCGGCGTCGTCACGAGCGCTTAAGCGCCTTGGACGAGATCAAACAGGCCGGCGGACGCGCCTTAAAGCTCCTACGGCAGGCCTTGGCCGACCAGTCCAGCCGGGTGGACGTGCGGGCCGAGGCCGACCGCCTTACCGGGGTTCTTCGTCGCTTCGGCGAGGGATCGGGGCCCGAGCTCGTGCGCCTGTTCACCGAATACTACGGCCAAGAGGATAGGGAGCTCCTTGAGGGGCTCTTAAATAGGGTGGAAGCCATGATGCTCGCGGCGACCGCGGCGGCCGAGGCCGAAGGCTCGCTGTAAAGGCGCGGCGATGGACGTCCTAATCGTCGACGACGACCCGGCTAATCGCGATCTCCTCTCGAGGATGCTCAGACGCCTCGCTTGCGACGCAGAGGCCGTCGCCGACCAGGCGGGCGCCTTAGCCGCCTGCGGGCGTAGGCGCTTCGACCTCGTGTTCATGGACCTAGGCCTCCCCGACGCCGACGGCTACGCTTGCGCCCGCGCCGTCCTTGAGCTCTACCGTCGCCAAGCCGAGCCCGGAGGCCAAGCGCCGCACCGGCCCCGCATCATCGCGTCCAGCGGCGCCGACGGCCTAGAACCCGGCTCCGCCGAGCTCTTCGACCAATTCTTACAAAAACCCTATGGATTAAGCGAACTCAAAGCCGCTTTGTCCCCTGAAAACTTGCGCATCCCTTGACATAATTTTCCGTTTTCTGTATTCTAAGCTCACAACGACGCAGGGTAGAGCAGTTGGCAGCTCGTCGGGCTCATAACCCGGAGGTCGTAGGTTCGAGTCCTACCCCTGCTAAAAAGCGAGAGCCGGTCCGCAAGGATCGGCTCTCGCTTTTTAAATAAACAGGGGTAGGACTCGAACCAGAGCGAGCGCCGAGCGAATGCGAGGAGGAGCGCGCATGGATGCGCGCGGAAGCGAGCGGAGGCGCCCGGAGGCCCGAGACAGGATGTCGAGGGCCGGAGGGAGAGTCCTACCCCTGCTAAAACGAGAAAGCCGGTCCACAAGGACCGGCTTTCGCGTTTTAAATAGGCGGGGGTAGGACTCGAACCCTTCGCCGCGAGCCCGCGAGCCCGCGAGCGGCAGACGAGCGCCAGGCCATCGCTCCGAGCTGGCGCAGGAGTAGATGAGGGAGAGTCCTACCCCTGCTCACTTTTCTGCAATCGGCGGCGCATGAATCGGCGTAATCCGGCTAGCACGTGGTCGGAGGTCCGCTATGAGAGCGAAGAGCGTTCGGTTCCGCGCATCCTGCCTGGCAGCGTTCATAACCTGCGTCGCGAGTTGTAAAAGCGGCGTCGACGAGAGGGCTATCATCCTCTATGCCGAGGCGGCCGCGGCTTATGACCGAGGGGCATTTCTCGAAGCTCGAGGCGCGGCCGAAAAGGCCCTTCGATACGCCCCTAAGTTCTTGCCGGCCTTGGCGCTGACAGGTAAAGCCGCCTATTTGATCGGCGACGCGGAAGGCGCGGCTAGGACCTTGGCGCGCGGCGTCAGGGCGTCGCCGCGGGGAGGCGAAGCCGCGCTATGGCTGGCTAGGGCCTACCGAGCGGCGGGCAAGGCGGACGAGGCGCGACGGGCCTGCGAGTCGCTCTTGGCCGCGTCGCCATTCGATGCGGCGGCGCTACGCCTGGCTTCGAGCTTGGCCATGGATCGCGACCGACCGGCCGAGGCCAGGGCCTTCCTCGATCGCGCCGTCGCCGCAAGCGCCGAATCAGGCTTGGCGTTCCTCGACCGCGCCTGCCTACGCTGGGCCGGCGGCGACCGAGCGGGCTGCTGGGCGGACTTAAGGGCCGCCCTCGCCGTCCTGCCCGAAGACTCGGCGGCTTACCGAGCCGCCCATGGTCTCCTGGTCGAGATCGAGGCCTTGCCGTGAAGCCGGCGCGCCTCATCGCGCTAGCCTGGTGCTTGGCGGCCGTTTCATGCGCCGGATTCTATTACCGAAAGCCCGCGGATGAAGTCATAGCGCTGAAGACCATGCCTTCGGCGGCTTTCGATAGCGCTCTTGGGGCGGCAGGATACGGCAGGCTCGCCGTGCAGAATTCACCGGCCGTCGAGGCCGAGAGGCGTCGCTTAGAGCTCGCCGAGGGAGCTTGGCGACTGGGGGCCCGGGCTTTTCTTCCGAACGTCGATCTCGGGGCCTCCTCCGACGAACGCATAGCCGAATATGGACCCGATACCTTCGCTAAAGGCCTTTCCTTTTCGATTACGCAGCCGCTTTGGGACGGGGGACGTTTAGCGGCGGCTCGCGCCGCTGAGAAGGCCGAGCTGTCCTTGGCCCGTGACGAGCTGGGTCGGATGGAACGGGAGACGGCCGAGGCCGCGATCCAGGCTTATCGTGCGGCCGCGTCCGCCCGGGGCCGCGTACTCATCAGGCGAGAGGCGTACGCGGCCGCGGCGGCCGAGCGGGAGATCCTCGCCGCCGAGCTACGGCTCGGCTTAGCGAGCTCCTTGGAGCTCGCCGAGCTCGACCTCAGGCTCGCAGAGGCCGAGTTAGAGATTCTATCGGCCGAGCTTGCGCTGGGCGAAGCGGAGGCCGCCTTGGCCGAGGCCGCTGGCGTAGCCGCCGCGCCCGAATCTTACGAGCTGCCCGACCCCGATCGTCCTCGCGTCGCGCTCGACGCAGACGACGGCGAGGCCTTGGCGGCGGCCGCCCGCGCCCGATCGCCCGAGCTCCGCGCGCTACGCTACGAACTGGCCAGGAAGGCCGCGGAGGCGAAAGCCGCCGCCTTCGCCTGGCTCCCTACCGCTTCCCTGAAGGCGGGCCTTCAGCTTTCCGGACGAGATTTTCCCTTGACGAGATCGTCGTGGACGCTCGGCCTGTCGCTCGATTTCGCCGGGCCGTACTTCGGCGCCTCGATCGGGGCTTCGGGAGGGATTGAAAGGCCCGGAGCTTCCACCGCGCGGACCGGCGCGTCTCTCCGGCCGATCCCCGATCCCGCGGCCCCGTACGCGTCGCGGCGAGCGGCCCTCGCGTTGAGCCAAGCCGAGGACGCCCTGGAAGCGGCGTCGAAGCGGGTAGCGCGCGCGGCCGTCTCGGCGACGTCGGCCTATCGCAACGCCCTGCGCGGGGTCGAGGTCGCGAAGCGCTCGCTCGAACTCGCCGAGGCTCGGCGAGAGCTGGTCGCCCTGCGGCTCGCGCTCGGGCAAGCCCGGCGGTTAGAGCTCGTAAAAGCGGGGCTCGAGCGCGCGGGGAATGAACTGGCCCTTCTCGACGCGGCCGCGGCCCTCCTCTCGGCCGAGCGCGCCTTGGAGCGCTTGTTGGATCTCGAGGCGGGAGGCCTCATGAATTTCGTAAATATTGAGTTATATAAATATCGCTCAGTGGTTTCGGCCGACAGCCGGGGGGAGCCGTGAGGGCCGGTCTACGCATCCCGCGGGCGGCCAAGGCCGTCGCGGCCGCGCTGGCCCTCGCGGGGGCCGCCGCCCTGGCGGCGAGGGCCGCCTCGGCCCCCGCGCCGAGGGGCGAGGGCTCGGAACGGCCCGTGCGCAAGGTGCGCCTCGCCGTCGTCAAGGCGGCGGAGCTGCCTGATCTAGTTACCGGTTTCGGAAGCCTCTCGTACCGCGTCAAGGCGGACCTATCCGCCGGGATCGACGGCGTGGCGGCCGAGCTGCCGTATCGCGAGGGCGACCTCGTCGCCGCCGGCGCGGTCGTAGCCAGGCTACGGAACCCGCAGGTCGAGCACGCCGTCGGGCGGGCGCGGGCGGGGGAGGCCGGGGCGCGGGCCGCCTTGGCGCTCGCCGAGGCGCGGCTCTTCGAGGCGCGGCTCGCGGCGGAGGCCAGGCTCCTCGCGCAGGAGAAGGCCGGGATGGAGATCGCCCGCGCCTACGACGAGCTCGCCGAGGCCGAGCGGAGGCACGCCGACCAGGAAGCCCTGCTGGGCTCGGGCGGGACGACCGAAGAAGCCGTGCGGGCGGGGCGCTTCTCCCTCGAAGCGGCGCGAGCGCGCATCGCGATCATGGAGAAGGATCGCGAGGTCGGCCTCGTGGGCCTGCGGGACGCCGACCTCGCGGCGCGGGGCGTTCGGCTTCCGGCGGACCCGGCGGCGCGGCGCGAGGCGCTCCTGCGTTCCGCGAGCTCGGCCGCCGCGGCCGAGCGGGACGCCGCGGCGGCCGGCCTCGAGGCGGCGGCGAAGGAGCTTGAGTCGGCTTTGACGGCCTTCGGCGAGCTGACGATCAGGGCTCCGGCCGACGGGATAATCGTAGCGCGCTACGTCGAGCCGGGAGAGCGGGTTAAGAAAGAGGATAAATTAGTAACGCTCATCGAGCGCGGCGTCCTATGCGCCGTCGTCCGCGTCGGCGAGGCCGACGCCATGAGGCTGGCGCCCGGCATGAAGGCGACGGTAGCGGTGGACGCGGCGGGCGCTACGTACGACGGCGTCGTCGATCTCGTCTCGCCGATCGCCGACGCCAAGACCGCCTCGTTCGCGCTGAAGGTCGCGCTCGCCACCGAGATCCCGGGCTTGGCTCCCGGCATGTTCGCCAGGGTGAGCGTCGAGCTAGGCCCGCCGCGGCGGGTATTGACGGCGCCGGATTCCTCCGTCGTCAGCCGATCGGGCGGAACCGGCGTCGCGTTCGTCGTGGCCAGCGGCATGGCGCATGCGCGCCGCGTCGAATTAGGCGAGCTCGGCGAGTTCGGGAGGGTGCTCCTCTCGGGCGTCGAGGAGGGTGAATCCCTCGTCGAAGATCCCGATCAAAGCCTGACGGAGGGCGATTATGTCTCGATCATCGAGTAAATCGATTCGCGCGCTCATCGGGGCCGCCGCGGCGCCCCTGCTCGGCTTCGCCGCGTCGTTTACCTTCGTCGCCTGTTCGATTATAGACCTGCGCCCGGTTACGGCGAGCGTCGAGCCGGGACGGCCCTACGAGATCCTTCCGTCGAGGACCTCCGCCATATCGGCGCGCTTCTCGGCCGAGCCGTCCAGGGCGGAGGCGGAGCGGGCGTTCTTGGTGCGGGGCCCAGACGGGCCGGTAGAGGGGGACTTCGCCTGGGCCGGCGCCGGGTTCTCCTGGACGCCGCGCGCGCCGTGGGATCCAGGGCTGCGCTACAGGCTGACCCTGCGCGGGAGCATCCCGGTAGCCGACGGCCGGGAGGCGAACCCCGAGATCGACCTGCCGTTCTTCGCCGTCAGGGCGGGCGCGCCTCCCGCCGTCCTGAGCTATTGGCCGCCTGACGGCGCGTCGCTCCCGCCCGCCGCGGCGGGCGAATCGACGCTGCGCCTGGCGTTCTCCGAGCCGATGGACCGCGGCTCCGTCCGCGCCGCCCTATCCTTCCAGCCGGCGATCGACTTCGAGCTGCGTTGGGACGAGGGGGACGTGGCCGCCGAGGCCGTCGTCGCGAGGCGCCCGGCGCCGTGCGCGTACTATACCTGGACGCTTAACCCGTCCGCCCGCGCCGTCGACGGGGCCCCGCTCGCGGGATCGCTTCGCGGCTCCTTCTCTACTGACGCCGATCCTTCGCCGCCGCGCGTAGAGCGATGCTACGCGCTCGTCCGCTCGGGCGGCGCCTGGGCCGAGGCCGCGCCCGGCCTGGCAGGCTTGGCCGCGGGGCTTTCGTTGGGCGTCGCCTTCTCCGAGCCCATCGACCATGGGAGCGTCGCCGCCGGCCTGCGGCTCGAACCCGGGCTCGCCGGCCGCGTGGAGCCCGGCGGCCCGAGCTTGGCCGTGTTCACGCCGGAGCGGGATTGGCCGCCCGAAAGCTCATATTACTTGGTGATAACGACGGCCGTTAAGGATCTATCAGGGCTCCGTATGCTCGAGGAGTATCGCGAGCGCTTCGAGCCGGCAGTCAGGCATTTGCGCGTCCTCGGCCTGTCGGTCGGGGGCGGAGAGCCCGTCGAGCCCGGCGGGCTCGGCGTCGTCGAGGTCTCGACGGAAGCGCCCGAGGGCGTCGTCTCGGCTTGCCTCAGGTTCTCGGCGCCCTTCGATCCCGCGTCCAAGGCGGCGGCCGCCGAGCGGGTCGAGCTGTCGGCCTTTTTCCCGCCGACACTAGCCGCGCCTGCGCTTCGTTGGGCGTGCTGGGATACGGACGATACGCTCTCCTTAGCTTGGGAGGGCTTGTCGAATGGTACGGATGATATCCCCCATTATTATAAAATAATAATAAGAGGTGGCCTGGGCGGCATAAGGTCGTCGGACGGCTCCTCTATGAGCTCGGACCTTACGTTGTTTATGCGGGCGGTTCCGCTATGAGGTCAGGAGCCCGGCGCGTGACCCTCGCCTTTTTCGTCTTTATTGCGGGAGGGCTCCTCTCATGCGCCTTGCTCGGCCCGGAAGACTTCGCCGTCTCGTCTTGGTCGCCGGGGCCCGGCCGCATGGACGCCGCGTCCTTAGGCGCCGTACGGGTCTCCTTCTCGGCGAAGCCCGATAGGATCTCGGCCGAGAACGCGTTCTCGTTGAGCGCGGACGGTTCGCTCCTCTCGGGCGCTTTCTCATGGGACGGCGAGTCCATGAGCTTCGCGCCCTACCTGGGCTTTAAGGACGGGGTAGAATACGCGCTCGCGGTGCGCGAGGAGGCGCGGACGCCCGGCGGCGTATCCTTGGCTCGGAAATTCGAAGGCCGCTTCAGCACCAAGGCCGAGGACGGGCGGCCGAGCGTCGTAGCGACCGAGCCGCCCGACGGCGGCGTCCTCCCCGGCCGCTTCGATAGGCTCGTCATTCGCTTTGACGAAGCGGTCGATCGGGCTTCCTACCGGGGCGCCCTTTCATTGGCGCCGGCCATAGCGGGCGTTTGGCGCTTAGATGAAGGCGGACGCGCGGCCGTCTTCGAGCCGCTCGAAGCTTGGTCCTGGGGCTCTCCCTATATCGCACGCGTCTCGCCCGAACTCCGCGACCAGTCGGGCAATCGTATGGGCAACGCGTACGAGTTCCGCTTCTCGGTCGGCGAGGACCGCGTCCCGCCCTCGCTCGCGGCGGCCGAGGCGCTCGACGAGACGGGCGAGGTGACGGCCGCGCTCGCCGCGCTCGAGCCCTCGGGCGGAACGGGAGAGCTCAACCGCGGCTGGGAAGCGGGCTGGCGCCTACGGCTGCGTTTCTCGGAGCCCGTCTCGACGAGGTCCTTGGCCTCGCGGGTCGTCGCGTCTACTGGGCTTACCCTGCGGATGGAGGAAGGCGAAGGTTTCCGGGAGGACGCGACCTTCTCGTTCGCTGAGCGGCCGGCTTACGGTTTGAGCTTCTCGATAAAAATCAAGTCCGGCGTCGAGGATAGCTACGGAAACGCGACGGACGCGGACGCGGAGTTCCTCATCGTGGCCGACGGGCCCGGTTCGGCGCCGCCGCGGCTCATAGGCCTACGGCTTCCCCTCGCGCCAGGCGAGTCCGACCCCGGCATGAGGCGGCTCGCCGCCTTTCCTGCGGACGAGCCATTCGCGACCTTGCCTTTGGGGAGCGGCGCCGCCGAGTATCCGCCGGGCGCGCCGACGCCCTCGTCGATCGAGCTGTACTTCGAACTGGCTTCCGGGGCGTCGATCGAGCTCTTCAGCCTCATGTCGTCGTTCTCCATCTCGAGCACGAACGACGCGCTCTATTTCTCGCCTCGGGCCGTCTCGCTCGGCGGCTTGGCCTACGCCGAGCCCTACGGACCATGGGCGGGCTACGCCATGGCGAGGGTCGACGGATACGTTACGAATAGGCTCGCCTCGGGCGTCGTTACCCTGCGATTAGCCGCTGGCTTTCGCGATTCGGCGGGCAACGAGTCGCCGCTCTCCCAAAGCCTGCCGCTCCTAAAATGAGGACGCGATGAAAAGCCTAGCGCGGCGTTGCGCGGCGCGTCCGGTCGGCGTCATCATGGTCCTCTGCGCGGTCATGATGGCCGGAGGGCGCGCCGCGTCCGTCATGCCTTTGTCGCGGTTGCCCGAGCTTAAGATACCCCGGCTCGTGGTCGAAGCTTCCGCCCCGGGTTTGCCCGCCGCGGCGGTGCGCTCCTTGGTCGCCGCGCCGCTTGAGGACGCGTTGGCTTCGGCCAAGGGGCTCGTCGGCTGCTCGAGCGTATCGAGGGACGGCGGCGCCTCGCTGGTCCTGGACTTCGCCTGGGGCGAGGACCCGGCGCGGGCGGCTAGCAAGGCCCGGGAGCTGCTCGACGCGGCCTATCCGAGCTTGCCCGAGGCGGCCGAGCGCCCGCGCGTCCGTCAGTCCGCGCCTTACGACGATCCTATAGCGATCGTCGTAGCGGTTCCGCTGAAAGGCGAGCTCGCCGCGACCAGGCGCTTCGCCGAGCTGGCGATGCGGCAGCGCTTCAGGCGGGTGGAAGGCGTCGGCGCGACGACGGTCGTGGGCGGCTCGGGCCGCGAGTTGGCGGTGGCCGTCGACATGGACAGGGCGGCGGCCCGGGGCTTGACCGTCCTCGACGCGGCGCGGGCCATAGCCTCGGAGCAGCTGGACCTGCCCGCGGGTTCCGTCATGGAGGGCGGGCTCGAGCTCGTCGCGTCGGCGCGCGGACGGGCGGCCGACGCCGATGGCTTGGCGAAGCTCCGGGCGCAAGGCCCGCAGGGGCCGTTCCGCGTCGGCGATATAGCCGAGGTCTTCGAGCGGGACGCTTCCCGCCTCAGCCTCTTCGTCGTCGACGGCCAAGAGGCGGTGGCCCTGAAGCTCTACCTCCGCGCGGGGGCCGACCCTCGGGCTGCGATCCGCGGTATACGCGCGGCGATCGCCGAGCTCGAGGCCGAGCTCGGCGGCTTGGCGTCCCTAAGGCTCGCGCGGGACGGCTCCCGCGCCGCGATAGAGGCGGTGCGGAACCTAGGGATCGCCGGCGCGCTCGGCGCGCTCATGGCCTTGGCGGCCTTGCTCGCGCTCCTTGGCGACCCGCGCGGCGGGCTGCTCGCGGCCGGGACGATCCCCGTCTCGGTCGCCGCGGCCTTGGCGATCCTGGGGGCGGCGGGGCGTTCCCTCAACGCCATGAGCCTGGGGGGCATAGGCTTGGCCGTAGGCATGATATCCGACAACGCGGTGATCACGCTCGACGCGATCTCCTCTCGCTTCGCGGCCGGGAACGAGCGGCCGAGCCCCGACGGCGTCGCGGATGCGGCGGCCACGGTGATGGCCGGCTCCTTCGGAAGCGCGGCTACTACGGCGGTCGTCTTCGTGCCGATACCGTTCCTGCCGGGCGCCTTAGGCGGGCTCTACGGCGATCTGGCCCTGGCGGTCATCACGGCGAACCTCGCCGGATGGTTGGCGGCCGCCCTGGCCTTGCCGGCGCTCTATCGCCTGACCTGGAGCAAGGGCGCCCCGAGGCGAGGCCCCGCCGTCGAGCGGAGTTATCGCCGAATCCTCGCCGCGGCGATGAGGAGGCCCGGGGCGGCGCTCGCGCTGTCGGCCGCCGCCGCCTGCGTCGGCATCCTCGTCGCGGGGACGAGGGAGCTGTCGTTCATGCCCCTGGACGCCGCTAGCGAACTCGTCGTCAGCGTCGATTTCGAACCCGGATCGGATCCGGACGGCATGGTCGAGCGGGCTAAGGCCTTGAGCGCCGCCTTGGCGGCCGTTCCCGGCGTACGTTCGGCCTACGGCGGCGCCGGCGCGGAGACGGACGACTCGGCGCGGCGGGCCGATCCGTCGTATGCGCGCGAGCGCCTCGAGCTGTGGTGCGGCCTATCGCCGGGCGTCGACCCGGTCGCGGCCTCTACGGCGGCGGGTGCCGTCGCCGCCGCGACGCTGCCGCCGGGAACGGCCATCACGGTAGGTCCGCCGCGAGATCCCGCGGCCGTTACGCTCGGCTTGGATAGCCGCCTCCTCGTCGCGGTACGGGGCGAGACGCCTTCGGACGCGTCCGCCAAGGCGGAGCTGGCCGCCCTCGAGCTCGCGGCGGAGGCCGGGCCGGCCCTGGCCTCGGTCGAGAAGCGTCCCGCGGGAGCCAAGCCTCGCGTCGAGCTCAGGCCGCTACGCGACGAGGGCCTCGCCTTAGGCGTGGGCATAGTCGAGCTCGCCCAGGCCCTGCGGGCCGCGACCGAAGGCGCCCCGGCCGGCGCCGTCGAGCTCGAGGGCCGCGAGACGCCCGTTCGAGTATTCGCCGCGTGCTTGGGCGACGGCGGCGGGTCAGTCGCCCGCGCGGCCGCCGTACCCGTAGCCGCTCGCGGCGGGGCGGGCATACCGGCGTCGGCCGTGGCGAGCTTCGCGCTCTCTGAGGGACCGGCGGCCTTGGCCCGACTCGAGCGCTTCGACGTCGTGTACCTGGAGCCGCGCGCGGTCCCGGGGCATGAGCGCGAGCTGGCCGGCGCGGTCGATCGCGTGGTCAAGCGGCTCGAGGGCGTCCGACGTGCCGACGAATCGGCGTTCAAGCGCTATGCCGGCTCGTTGGCGGCGGCGGGCGCCCTCGTCATCGTCCTTTTGTACCTAACCCTGGGAGCGCAGTTCGAATCCTTTACCCTGCCATTCGCTATTATGGCGGCCATTCCCCTGGGCATGGCCGGCGCCGGCCCCGCCTTGGCGGCGACGGGGCTCGGCCTGGATTCGGGCTCGGCACTCGGTCTCCTCGTACTCTTCGGCGTATCGGTGAACGGCGCCATCGTGCTCTACGAGGCGTTCGGCGCCTATCGGGCGGCCGGGGCCTCCCCCGCGGCCGCCGCCTTCGCCGGGGCGAACGCGCGGGTCAGGCCGAGCCTGGCTGCGGCGGCCACGACCGTGCTGGCGCTCCTGCCGGTAGCGATGGCGCCGGCGGGCGCCGCCCAGCGTTCGATGTCGGTCGCGATGATGGGCGGCGTCGCCGCCTCGACCGCGCTCACGCTCATCGTATTCCCCATCGTCCTTTCAGGTATGGGCAAGCGATGAACTCGTGGTACGCGCGCCCCGCGGCGGCCGCCTGCGTCTGCCTGGCGCTCCTGGCCGCTTCAGTTTACCTTCTGCTCGGCGCCGACCTGGGCGGGCGCGAATCCCGGCCGGAGTCCTTCGCCGTGACCATCCGTCATTACGGCGTGGACGCCCGCGAGATGGAACGCTCGGCGGCCGTCCCGCTCGAGGATGCTTTGGCCGCGCTCCCGGGGGTCGTCGAGCTCAGGAGCGAGTGCGAGTACGGTAAGGCGCGCGTCTACCTTCGCTTCGCGCGGGGTTCCTACCGCGATTCGCTCTACGAGGAAGTGAGCGACGCGGCGCTCCGCGTCTACGAGGCCCTCCCGAGCTCGGCCCAGCGGCCTGAGATCGCCGCGGCGAGCGCGAACCGGACGCCGGTCTGGGTCGCGGCCTTAAGCTCGGACCGCCTATCGGGCGCCGAGCTCGCGCGGGTCGTCGAGCGGGAGCTCAAGCCCGCCCTAGCCAAGCTCCCCGGCGTCGGCGAGGCGGAGGCCGCCGGGGTGGGTCTCGTCGAGCTGGCCGTGGAGCTGGACGAGGCCGCGGCGTCGGCGGCCGGGCTCTCGGCTTCGGCCGTCGCGCGCATCCTGGCTTCCGGCGACCGGCTAGAGCCCGCGGGTTCGGCGCGTGTCGCGCAGGCCTCGAACGCCGCGCTTGAGATGGTCGCCGACGGCCGCCTCGCCGACGTTCAGGCGCTGCGCTCGCTTCCTCTAGCCCTGCCCGGCGGCGCTTCGGTCCGCTTAGGCGATTTGGCCCGCGTCGCGCTGCGGGAACGTCGGACGGAGGCCGTCTCGAGCTTGGATGGGAAGCCCGTCGTCTCGCTGTCGGTCCTCGCCTGCGACGGGGCCGAGCTGCCGGCGTTATCGAAGGCCATCGCGGCGGCGATAGGACCCATCGTCCGGGAGCGCGGCCTACGACTCGTCGTCTTGAACGACCTCGGGGCCGAGCTCGGCCGAGCCTACGCCTCGACCCTCGGCGCGGCGCTCCAGGCGGCCTTCGCCGTCGCGGCCGCCTCGCTCATCCTCACGGGAGCCGCGGGTAAGGGGGCGGCGCGGCCTTTCGCCCGGAGGGCCAGGGCCGCGGCCGTCGTCGCGGTGCCCGTTACCCTGATCGTCGCGGCGGCCGCCGTCGTCGCGACGGGCGTCGGCTTGGACGGCTACGCGCTCGCCGGCCTAGCCCTGGGCTTGGGCGTTTCGGCGGACGCGGCGCTCCTATCCTCGGAGAGCCTCGGTCGGGCCTCGAGCGTCGAAGGCGGCGCCGAGGCGATGCGCCGCTTGACGCCGTCCTTGGCCGCGGGCGCGGCGACGACGATGGTGGTGCTGGCGCCTATGGCCGAGCTCGAGGGCCTGTCCGAAGGCGCGGCGTCGACCGCGGCGGCGATCGCCGCGTCGGTCGCCGTCGCGTTCCTGTTCAGCGTCGCGATCCTACCGCCCTTGGCGATCGGCGCCCACGCGCGGCCGGGCGATGGACCGCGCGCCTTAAGGGGCGAGCCGCCGAGTCCGGGCCGCCGGGCCCGCCAGCGGGTTTTAAGGCCCACGGCTTCGGCCTTCGCCCGCGCCTTGAGGGGCCTGAGGCGCTCCGCCTTCCGAGCGCTCGCTATCGACGCGCGGGCCTGCGCGAGGCGGCCCATCCGCGTCATCGGCGTCGCCGCCCTGCTCGGGGCCGTCGGGGCGGCGGCGCTCGCGTTCTCGCCCGTCGACGCCGGCGCGACGCCCGAGCCGGGGACGCTCTACGCCCGGCTTGAGTTCGAGCCCGGGCTCTCGCCCGAGGCGGTCGACGGACGCTTGGCCCTGTTTGCGGTGATGTTAAGGAATAGTCACGGAGTTGAAGCGGTCCTGACGACGGCTCGGCTCGGCTCGGGCTCGGCCTTCATCCGCTTCGACCCGCGCTCGACGAGCCGGGAGGCGCTCGCGGCGCTCTGCAGGTCGGCGGCTCCGTCGGGGGCTTTCGTCTGGTCGCCCTCGGCCGCGGCGGGCGAGCGGCTGTGGGAGGCGACGGTAAGCGGCGACGACGACGCGGTATGCAGGCGCGAGGCGGAGCGGCTCGCCGAGCTCGCGTCACGGCTGCCCTTCGCGATCGAGGTGGCCCTGAACTTCAAGGATGGGCCCGAGATCGTGGTCATGCGGCCCGATCGCGAACGGACTTCGGCCCTCGGCGTCGGCTTCGCGCGCGCCGCCGAGGCCCTGCGACGCGGCGTCCACGGGCCGGTAGCCTACAAGCGCGTCGGCGAGGACGGGGAGACCGACGTCCGCGTCTCGATAGCCCGCGGCGGCGGGGATGCGGCCGTCGGGGTCGGGGCTCTCCCGAGCCTCGCCGACTTGGCGGCCGTCTTGATACCCGCGGGGGACGGGGCGGCGCGGGCCGACGCCGTCATGGATTTCAGCCGCGAGCGCGACGCGGCGCGCATCGATCGAAGGGACCGCCGCAGGGTCGCCTCTATTACGATACGCTCGGCGGCCATGGATCCCCGCGTAGCCGGCGCCGCCGTCGTAACCGCGGCGTCGAAGCTCGCCTTGCCGCCCGGCTACGCCGTCGAGTTCGACCGAGCCGCGCTCGAGGCGGCGACCCTCATGCGCGGGGCCGCCCTCTCCTTCATCTGCGCCGCCGCCTTGGCCTATATGGCCGTGGCGGCGCTTACCGAATCGTTCGGGGCCCCGCTCGCGATCGTCGCGGTCCTGCCGCCCTCCCTCGCCGTACCGGCGATCCTCTTAAGGCTCGCCGGCGCGCCTTTGAACGCCGCCCTGGCCTGCGCCTTCGTCGCGGTATCGGGCATGGCGGTCAACGCCTCGGTCTTGACCGTGGAGGAACGCCGGGCCGGCGCGGCTGCCGGCCGCGGCCGCGCGCCGTCCGACCGGGAGCTGTACCGCGTCGTCAGGGCCAGGCTCGGCTCCCTGCTGGCGACGAGCGGTACGAGCGTGGCCGGGAGCCTACCGTTCCTCTTCATGGCGGGGGACGCGCCGTCGCCCGCCCGCGCCTTGGCCTTCGTCGCCGCGACCGGAACGGCGGCCTCCCTGGTTTCGGCCCTGACCCTCGTCCCGGCGCTCGCCCGCGCCTTCCCCGGGCTTTTCGAGGCCTTCAAACCCGAGCGCTCCCGGGCCTTAAAAAAAAACGACGGCGCTCCGCCGATTATCGCAAGCGGGAGGGCTCCTTCGGGCGTACGCCTAGGTAAGCACCGCCTAGATACGGATCGAGCTCAGCGTCGTGGAACCGCGTTCCCGGCCTAGGCCGATCCCGGCCGCCCATCCGGCGACGCATTAATTACCGGGAGGGTCGTATGCGTCGATCCCCTTCGTTAGTAGCGCTCTTCATCGCGCTGGCCTGCGCGGCGCCGGCGCGGGCTCAAGCCCCCGGCGCGCTCGGTTTCGACGAGCGCCTCTACGGACTCGCCTACGCGGAGGCCGAGCGGAGCCGGGCTTCCGGCGGCGAAGAGGCGCGGGCCTGGCTGGACGCCGCCCGCGCCGGGTCGGCGGCGTACCTGTCGCGCTGGGAGCGCGACGCGGCGGCGCTGTATGACGATCCCTCCGCCTTCGCCGAGGCCGCGGCGCGGCTCGGCGCGTGGGCTAAGGCCGATCTCGCCGAGCGCTTTTCCGCTTGGCTACGGGATAGATTCCTGGGCCGCGGGGCGTCGGCCCTGAAGGCGAAGGTCGCCGAAGGCGCGGCGCTCGCCAACCGAGACCGCCTGTACCTAATGGACGAGCTGGGGCGCGTCGCGTACGACGCGGCGGGAGATCCCTTTTACCGGCGCGACGCCGAGGGGCTCGCCGAGGACGGCGAGGCTTGGCGAGGCATCGCCCTGGCGGCGCGGGACGCGGCCGTCGAAGGTTACGGCGCCTGGTTAAGCGAGCGGCGGGCCGAGCTCCTCGCCTATCTACCCGAGGGCGATCGCGAGGGCTTCGCGCTCGCCATAGGGCGGGCCTCTTCCTCGGCGCTCGAGCGGGCGACGCGGGAGCTCGACGCGTTGCTGGAGCGCGAGGAACGACTCTTCGTGGCGCGCCGTACGAGCGACGCATGGAGCCTGCGGCGGAAGAGCGATAGCGAGGCCGCCTCCGAGATCGCCTCGAGGCTCTTGGCGGAGGTCGGGGCGGCTTGCGACGCGTCCGTTCGGTCGCTTTCGGCGCGGGTCGAGGCGACGAACGGGGTCGTCGACGTCGCGGAGCTGTCGGCGGCTGGAACGGCTTGGCTGGACGCGTTCAAAGAGCAGTTCGACCGGGGCCTTAGTTCCTGGCGCGAGGCCGAGGAGCGCTTCATGATCCGTAGGCTCGAATGGGAGCGGGAGGCGGGGGCGGCGTATGAGCGCGGCAACCGGGCGTGGGCCGAGGCCTACGCCCGCCTAGACTCGCGTAGGCTCGCCTGGGAGGCCGAGGCTTCGGCCCTCCTGCGTAGCGGCGAGGAGGCCTTCGCGCGGGCGGGCGCCGAGCTGGAGGCGAACATCGCCCGCGCGCGTATAGAATTCGAGCGCGACGCGGCGGATAGGAGCCGGGCAAGCGTCGAGCGGGCCGAGGCCTGGGTCGACGTGTACGCGGAGGCGGGATGGGCCCGGAGGAGCGCCGAGGAGGGCCTCTCCTATTGGCTGTCGCGGCTCGGCGCTTCGGCGCCTGAGGCTGACGATCCCGGGCTCCGGGCCTGGCTGAGCTCCGAGCTCGGCGCGGCGCAAGCGGGCGGCGAACGCGCGCGAGCGCTCGGCGAGGCGCAGGACTGCCTCGAAGCGATCGAGGGCTACGCCGCTCAGGCGAACGCGGCCCTTGAAA